>CAYQGF010000156.1:0-8087 GCA_964416885.1 uncultured Iamiaceae bacterium | reverse complement strand
TTCATCGGGATCGCTCCTCGGGTCTCCGGGGCCGGACCGTACCGACCCTCACCTCTTCCACGAACGGCACCGTTCGGGATCGACACGTCACCGGGATCCTCCCGATCCCTCAGATCAGGGTGCGTGCCCAGGTCGTGAGGGGGTCGGTCTCCCCGTCCCGCTCGGCGACGTAGCGGGCGAACAGGGCCCGGGCCGCGTCCGCTTCGATGCCGCCGACCACCTCGGGCAGGCGGACGTGGCCGAGGCCCGGCGAGCGGTGGGCCTCCCACCAGGCCGCCATGTCGGCGGCACCGTCGGTCGGCGACGCCAGCGCCCACACGACCCGGCCGATGCCCGCGGTGGCCGCCGCGGCCAGGCACATCAGGCACGGCTCGAGCGTCGTGTAGAGGACGGCGGAGCGGCGCCGCCGGCCCAGCACCCGGTCGGCGGCGTCGAGCGCCCGGAGCTCGGCGTGGACGAGCAGCCGACGCTCCGATCGCTCGGCGGTGTGGGCCGCGGCGACGACATCCTCCCCCACCATCACGGCCGCCCCGATCGGCAGCTCCCCGGCCTCCCGCCCCGCCTCGGCCGCGGCGAGGGCCGCCGCCATGCCCACCGCGTCGTTCACGTCCCGGTCTCTCACGATCAGCGCGAACTTTGAGTGCTTTGTTCCGGGGGGCGGTCTTTTGCGCTCAAAGTTCGCGGGGTGGCGGCGGGGTCGACGGGCTGGTCGTAGAGGCCGGCGCGGCCGTTGCGGACGATGCGGGCCAGGTCACGGACGATCAGCAGGCCGTCGCGGACGACGCGGACCGAGGAGCGCTCGGCGTTGGCGACCCGGACCGGGACCTCCCGCAGCGAGAGGCGGTCGCGCTCGGCCAGGTGGAACAGCTCGACGTCGAAGGCGAAGCCGTCGATCCGGGCCCGGGAGAACAGCGAGCGGGCCACGTCGGACCGGAACGCCTTGAGCCCGCACTGCGTGTCGCGATGGGCGCCGAGCAGGACGGTGTGGGTGGCCAGGTTGATGACCCGCCCACCCAGCTCCCGCACCGCCCGGGCCCGCACGAGGGTGGCCGTCTCGGTGTGGACCCGGCTGCCGACCACCATGTCCCAGCCGGCCTCGACCTCGGCGAGCAGGTCGGCGAGCTGCGCCGGCGGGTAGGACAGGTCGGCGTCGGTGAAGGCGACGGTGCGCCCGTGGGCCGCCAGCACGCCGGCCCGCACCGCCGCCCCCTTCCCCCGGTTCTCGGGCTGGACGACGACCACGTCGGCCCCGGCTGCTCGGGCCGCGTCGGCAGTGCCGTCGCCGGACCCGTCGTCGACGACGACGACCTCCAGGTCGGGGCCGGTCACGGTCGGGGCCAGCTCGGTGCGGATGCGGGCGACGGTGGCCCCGATGCGGTCGGCCTCCCGGTAGGCGGGCACCACCACCGACAGGCGGGCCGAGCCGGGCGCCGGCGGACGGTCGGACCGCTCGGCCAGCTCGGCCCGCACCACCCCGAACAGCACCCACCGATAGGCCACGAAGCGCACCACCGAGGCCACGGCGATGGCCGGGAGCTTGGCCGCCACCAGCGCCGCGGCCGACTCCCACCCGGTGACCTCGACCAGCGCTCGCAGCACCACCACGTCGACGGCGCCGGCGACGGTGGCCACCATGACGAAGGCCAGAGGGCGATCGACCCAGCGGACCGCCGGGTCGCGGCCGAAGGTGACCTGGCGGTGGAGGAAGAAGCTGACCACCGCGGCCACGGTCAGGGCGATGACGTCGGCGACCACGACGATCAGCCCGAGGCCGCGGGCCATCAGCACCAGCACGCCGACGTCGACCAGGGTGGCGATCACCCCGATGGAGGCGAACCGCCGCAGTCGGGCCCTCACCGCTCGGCCTCACCCCGATCGTCGGGCGTGGCGGGCTCGTCGGGCGCGGCCGGCTCGGCCACGGGACCGGGCAGCAGGTCGGACAGGTCGATCGGCGAGGTCCAGGTCCCGACCCGCTCGTCGGGGTCGTGGCTGCCGGCGGCGAAGGCGTCGGGCCGCGCCCAGGCCGTCACGTCGGCCGGGTCCGCGGCCGGCGCCGGGTCGGCAGCCAACGCCGGTCCGGTCGGCTGGTCCGGCGGCGGGGCCGGCGGAGGCCCGGGCGGCGGCGCTGCGCCCGGCCCGACCGCACCCCAGGGCCACGACCCGCTCCCGGGCGCGACGCCACCCGGCGGCTCGACCACCGGCGGGCCGACGCCGGCCGCCATCGGCACCACCCCACCGACGTCACCCGCGGCCGCCCGGGCGGCCGCGGCGGCCTCCGCCCGCTCCCGCCGCCGGCGGTCCACCAGGCCCTCGGGGATCGGCACCGGACCGGCCCTCCAGAACCCGATCAGCGCCAGCACCCCGAGCAGGGTCAGCAGGTACGCGGCCCAGTCCAGGGGGGTGCGGCCGTAGCTCATCCGCACCTCGGTGTCGGTGGGCACGACCACCATCAGGTTGGGTGACACCCGGTACGGCCCCTCGGCCCCCTCGACCTTCCAGTTGGGGAAGTACGACATCCGCACCAGCACGGGGGTGCCGGGCTCGTCGACCCGGAACGACAGGGACTCGTCGCCCACCACGATGTCGCTGACCTGGGCGGCCCGGACCGCCTCGGCCGGGAGCTCGGGCAGGTCCCGGTCGCCGATGCGCCGCTCGGTGCCGTCGTCGTTCTCCCTCGGCTCCTCGGGCAGGTCGACCCGCGGCCAGTCCGACGGGCCGTCGATGGCGAACGGCACGTCGAAGTTGGCCGGGTCGTTGAACCAGGCGATCGCCGGGTCGAGCCAACTGTCCTGGGTGGCCTCCACCCCCTCGAGCACCACCGGCAGGTGGTCGAGGCCGGCGACGATCTGCGTCGCCTCCGCCCGCAGCTCGAACACGTGCCACGGCCCGGCGACGGCGACCTCGGTGAGCCGGTCGTCACCGGTGGCGGCCTGGACCGCGGTGTCGGTGGCGGCGAGGTAGTAGCGGACCCCCATCAGCTCGAGCTGCGAGATGCCGCGGTCGATGTCGAAGGCGGTGTAGGCCAGGTCCCGCTGCGAACACGAGCCGGCCTGGCTGAGCTTGCACTGGGTGATGAAGTGGAACGGCGTGGTCGTCGAGGACTCGAAGTAGAGGCCCTCCATGGAGCCGATGCACCCGTCGGTGAAGTACGGCAGCATCATCGGCGCCATGGTCGTCCCGTAGGACTGCACCCGCTCCCGGTCGAACTCCCAGAACGCCCGGCCGCAGCCGTGGGCCGGGTCGGCGCCGAGGTCGGCCATGGTGGCGACCAACGCCCGGAACTCGGGCCAGCCGCCCTGGCCGTCGGGCACGGCCGCGCCCTCGCCCTGGCCGGACTTGGCCTCCTGGCCCTCGAGGCCCTTGAAGTTGAACCGGGCCCAGTTCGACCCGGGGTTGCGGTAGGTGCGGGCGATGCCGGCCAGCTCCGCCTCGCCCTTGGCGTTGGTGACCCCGACGGGCAGTTGGTCGAGCGCCAGCGGCCCGCCGAGGAACACCAGGACGGCGGCCACCGCCGGCACGGCCAGGCCCACCCCCACCCACGGCGTGGGGCGGTCGGGGTCCCGGGAGACGAGGATCGACGCGGCCCGCACCACCTCGGCGACACCCAGCGCGGCGAGGAGGAAGAGCGAGAGGTAGTAGAGCGGCAGCAACCGGGCGTTCCACAGCCGGGCGTCGGGGACGACGACGAAGCCGAGCGCCCCGCCCGCCGCCATCGCCGCCAGCAGGTAGGCGAGCCGCTGGTGGAAGACGATGCCGACCACCAGGCCGACGGCGGCCACCAGGAGGGGGATGTCGAGGGCGTCGCTGGCCGGGAGCAGGTAGCTGAAGATCGTCTGGGGGGTGTCGCCGCCCTGCGCCGGGCCGAGGCCGGCCTCGACGGCGGTGACGTGACTGAGCACGATCGGCACCGAGACGCCGCCGACGAAGGCCCCCGCCCCGGCGACGACCACGACGGTGGCCCACGCCCGGGCCACGGCGTCACCGACCCCGGTGCGGACGACGAGCGCGGCCACCCCGCCCACCAGCCCGGCGACGAGGAGCACCGCGACCGCCCGACCGGTGCCGTCGAGGTAGGCCCACACCGTGCGGGTGTCGCCGCCGGTGGTGTGGGGCAGCGGCTCCCACCCCATGTCGTTGACGTAGGCGTGGCGGCCGGCGAAGGGCACGACCCACCACGCCGCCAGCAAGCCGGCGACCGGGCCGACGGGCAGGAACCACCGCAGCCGCTGCACGCCGGGCCAGATCACGAGGGCCACCGCCGTGGCGCCCAGCATGTAGAAGGCGGGGATGATGTGGCACAGCCCGGTGAGGGCGAGGAGGACGGCAGTGGTGCCCCGCCCCTTGCCCGTCCGCAGGCCCCGGATGAGGCAGCCGAGGTAGAGGACCCCGAGGGTGAGGCTGATCGAGAACGAGAACTCGCCCGCCATCGTCGAGGTCAGGTTCCCGCCGATGATGTTCCCGGTGCCCGAGTTGAGCGTCGGTTCCAGGTTGTAGAGGAAGAACAGCGAGCCGAGGGCCAGCGCCGGCGGGACCGGGAAGGGGGCGCCGGCCAGCTTCCCGAGCGCCCAGGCCGCCGCCGGGAGCCCGACCAGCCCGGACACCGCGACCAGCTTGAAGGCGACGCCGTAGGGCACCGGCACGACGAGGATCGTCAGGAACGCACCGAGGCCGAACAGGGCCCACCGGAACCGCTCGAGCCGGGGGACGAACCAGCCGAGCGGCATCAGGGCGAGGGCGGCGGGGAGGGACAGGACGATCAGCGGGTTCCGGACGCCGACGTGCACCACGACGATCGCCAGCATGGGGACGACCATGTAGAACTGGAACGCGGGGAAGCCGGCGTACCAGTCGGGCGCCCAGGCGTTGAGCTGGCCGTGCGGCAGCGCCTCCCGCATCAGGAACATCGGCCCCCACACGTGCGAGCCCATGTCGCCCCCGGTGGGCGTGGTGTCCCGGAAGATCAGGGCGGGGTGCACCGTCTCGAACACGAACAGGGTGCAGGCCGCGACCACGAAGCCGGTGGCGATCGTCTCCCACCGGGTGGCGCCGACGCGGGCCCAGGCCCGGGCGAGCACCATGCGGACGTGGGCCCGGCCGGCGGACGGAGGACCGGCGCTCACGGCAGCGCCCGGACCAGGCCGTCGAGCACCTTGGCGCACTGGTCGTCGTTGGCCGAGGACAGCACGACCAGGGTGACGATCGTGGTGGCGTTGAAGGCCATGTGGGCCACGATGCCGGGCCCGAGGCGCCCGCTGCGGTGCGCCATGACGCCGAGGACGAGGCCAAAGGCGACCAGGGCCGGCGCCTGCTGGAGCTGGAAGTGGACGACCCCGAACAGCACCGCGGTGAGGACGAGCCCGAACCAGGTGCCGAACCGGACGGCCGTCCGGGCCGCGTCGGGGTCGTCGGGCAGGTGCCGGGTGAAGGTGGCGATCGCGGCCTTCTGCACGAAGCCCCGGAAGAACAGCTCCTCGACGATCGGCGCCCCGATCACGGTGATGGCGAACAGGAGCAGCACCCCCACCGGGTCGTCGGCCTTCTCGGCCAACCGGCAGGCCGGCTCGCGGATGTCGGCATCGCTCCACCCCAGGGCCTCGGTGAGCGCGGTCCAGGGGGTGGAGATCAGCGGCACCAGCACGAGCTGGCAGGCCACGCCCACCGCGACGCCGAGCGGCACGTCGAGGAGACGGAACCGGAACCCGAGCAGGCCGAGGCTGGCCCCCTTGCGCCGCAGCACGTAGGCGACGGCACCGACCATCCCGACCCACAGCGTGGTCTGGACCAGGGCGATCGTCACCAGCGAGGCCTCGTCGGTGGTCTGCACCCCGGCGACGGCGAACACGATGCTGCCCAGCACCGCGCTCACCACGAAGGTGGCCATGATCGCCACCACCACCTCGCCCAGGCCCCAGGCCAGGGGCGGCTCGGCGCCGTCGGCGCGAGAGGGAGCAGGCGTCGGCGCGGTCACGGGACGGGCGAGGTTACCGGCCGCCCCCACCGGGAGGCCCGTCAACCCCTCCAGTGACGCCCGTCACCACACAATGGGGTCTGACCCCGTTGTGTGTCGGCTGGCCTCGGCCGGCCTCGGCTGGCCTCAGCTGGCCAGGGCGTTGTCGCCGAAGAGCGGGAGGGGGACGACGTCGCGGCGGTCGCGCAACTGCCAGCCCCGGGGCACCGACATGCGGTCGGCGTGGGCCTCGCACAGGTCGTGGGTCATCGGGTGGGCCTCGGCGGTGAGCGAGGACAACCACACGGTCGAGGTCTCGTACTCGTAGGTCAGGGTGGTGGTGGCCACCTGGTGGCAGTCGGGACGAGCACAGCGCCGGGCCATGGCCCCCAAGGGTACCGACCCCCCTTTCGCCCGGCAGTGATGGTCGCGACGTCCCCCGACGCCCCTACCATGGCGTCATGTCCGAGCAGGGCCCGCAGCCTCCCCCGCCCCCGTCGCCGCGCGACGGCTCCGGCCCCGATGGCCGGGGCCCCGGCGCCGCCTCCCCCGGCTGGCCCAAGTGGTCGCTCTACGTGCTCGTGGCCGCGTTCGTCGGCATCGTGGTCCTCGCCGTCTCCTCCGGCGGCAGCACCGGCGACGAGATCTCCTACACCGAGTTCCGCGAAGCGGTGATGAAGGGGAACGTCGAGTCGATCACCTTCGACAACGCCTCGGCCAAGATCACCGGCGAGTACACCGACGGCGGCGAGTTCCGCACCACCGGCTTCCGCGAGGCCCCCGAGAGCCTCATCAGCCTGGCCGAGGAGAACGACGTCGACCTGACGCCGAAGACCCGGGGCCCGAGCTTCATCGAGACCTGGTTCCCGCTGCTGCTGCCGTTCGCCTTCTTCGGCTTCCTGCTCTGGATGCTCAACCGCCGGGCGTCGGGCCAGATGGGCAACATCATGTCGATCGGCCGGTCGAAGGCGAAGACCTACAGCACCGAGCGGCCCGGCACGACCTTCGCCGACGTCGCCGGCTACGAGGGCGTGAAGATGGAGGTCACCGAGGTGGTCGACTTCCTCAAGCACCCCGAGAAGTTCGGCCAGATCGGCGCCCGGATCCCGAAGGGCATCCTGCTGGTCGGCCCCCCCGGCACCGGCAAGACCCTGATCGCCCGGGCCGTGGCCGGCGAGGCCGGCGTGCCGTTCCTGTCGGTGTCGGGCTCGGACTTCATGGAGATGTTCGTCGGCGTCGGCGCCAGCCGGGTCCGCGACCTGTTCCAGTCGGCCAAGAAGATGGGCCGGGCCATCATCTTCATCGACGAGATCGACTCGATCGGCCGCAAGCGCGGCGCCGGCCTCGGCGGCGGCCACGACGAGCGCGAGCAGACCCTCAACCAGATGCTGTCGGAGATGGACGGCTTCGAGGCCACCGAGGGCATCGTGATGATGGCAGCCACCAACCGGCCCGACATCCTCGACCCGGCCCTGCTCCGCCCCGGCCGCTTCGACCGCCAGGTCGTGGTGCCGCTGCCGGAGATGTCCGAGCGGCTCGCCATCCTCGGCGTCCACACCAAGGGCAAGAGCCTCTCCCCCGACCTCGACCTCAACGTCGTGGCCCGGGGCACGCCCGGCATGAGCGGCGCCGAGCTGTCGAACCTGGTCAACGAGGCCGCCCTCCACGCCGTGCGCCAGGGCCGCCAGGCCATCGGCAACGAGGACTTCGAGTACGCCCGCGACCGGGTCCTGATGGGCGCCCGCCGGGAGTCGATGGCCCTCTCCGACGTGGAGAAGGAGCTCACCGCCTACCACGAGGCCGGCCACGCCGTGTGCGCCAGCCTGTTGGAGCACGCCGACCCCCTCCACAAGGTCACGATCCTCCCGATCGGCATGGCCCTCGGCGTCACCATGCAGCTGCCGCAGGAGGACAAGCACAGCTACAACGAGCACTACCTCAGCGACTCGCTGGTGGTGATGATGGGCGGCCGGGTCGCCGAGCAGATCGTCTTCGACGTGATGACCACCGGCGCCGGCAACGACCTGGAGAAGGCCACGTCCCGGGCCCGCCGCATGGTCAGCGAGTGGGGCATGAGCCCGAAGATCGGCCCGCAGGCGTGGGGCGGCAGCGGCCAGGTGTTCCTGGGCGAGGACCTGAT
>CAYQGF010000155.1:0-8107 GCA_964416885.1 uncultured Iamiaceae bacterium | reverse complement strand
ACGCCGCCATCACCCCGGCCATCTCGGTGCTCTCGGCGGTCGAGGGCGTCACCGTGCAGGCGCCGAGCCTCGAGCCGGCGGTGCTGCCGATCGCCGTCGTCATCCTCGTCGGGCTGTTCGCGGTGCAGAGCCGGGGCACGAGCGCCATCGGCCGGATCTTCGGCCCGTTCATGGTCGTGTGGTTCTGCGTCCTGGCCCTGCTCGGGCTGAACCACATCTTCGAGGCCCCGGAGGTCTTCGGGGCCATCAACCCGATGTACGCCGTCCGCTACTTCGAGGCCAACGCGTTCAAGGGCTTCCTCGGCCTGGGCTCGATGTTCCTGGTCGTCACCGGGGGCGAGGCGCTCTACGCCGACATGGGCCACTTCGGCCGCAAGCCCATCCAGGTGGCGTGGTTCGTCATGGTCCTGCCGGCGCTGCTCCTCAGCTACTACGGGCAGGGCGCCCTCCTGCTCAACGAGCCCGATGCCATCGACAACCCGCTGTTCCGGATGGCACCCGAGTGGGGCCTGTACCCGATGGTCGTGCTAGCGACGATCGCCACCGTCATCGCCTCGCAGGCCCTCATCTCCGGCGTGTTCTCGCTCACGATGCAGGCGATCCAGCTCGGCTACGCACCCCGCCACCGCATCCGCCACACCTCGGCCGACGCCTTCGGGCAGGTCTACATCCCGGTCATCAACTGGGCGCTGATGGCCGCCTGCATCGCCCTGGTGATCGGGTTCCGGACCTCGACCCGCCTGGCATCGGCCTACGGGCTCGCCGTCACCTCGACGATGGTCATCACCGCCATCCTCTTCTACTTCATCCTGCGGGAGCGCTTCCGGTGGGCGAAGCCGGCCGCGCTGGCCCTCTGCGGTGCGTTCCTGCTCGTCGACGGGGCCTACCTCGGCGCCAACCTGTTCAAGATCCCCTCCGGCGGTTGGTTCCCGATCCTGGTCGGTGGCGGCATGTTCACGTTGATGACGACGTGGTCGACCGGACGGGCCATCGTGGCGGCGCGGATGCACCGCAACGACCTCCGCCTCGATGACTACGTGGCCGGGCTGCGCCGGTCGGAGCACCCGCCCCGCCGGGTCCCGGCCACGGCCGTCTACCTGTTCTCGTCGCCCGGGCTCACGCCCCCGGCGCTGATCGCCAACGTGCGCCACAACGACGTGTTGCACGAGACGACGATCGTCCTGTCGATCGAGACGGCGTTGGCGCCGCGGGTGCTCCCGGCGAAGCGGTCGGTGGTCACCGACCTGGGCGACGGCGTCTACCAGGTCGTGTTGCGCTACGGCTTCATGGAGGACCCGGACGTCATCGAAGGGCTCCAGGAGGGGCCGGTCGTCCACCTCGGGGTCGACCCGGCGACGGCGGCGTTCATCCTCGGGGCCGAGGCGGTCCAGGCCAAGCCCGGCTCGGGCATGGTGTTCTGGCGGGAGCACCTGTTCGTCTTCCTCAGCCGCAACGCCACCCCGGCGGCCGCCTACTTCAACCTCCCGCCGGACCGCACGATCACCATCTCCCGCTCGGTCACGGTGTGATGCGCTAGCCCGGAGGCGCGCCCGTGGTGTCAGACCCCAAGGGCGCGGGCGCGGTGGCGTTCGTAGGCCCAGCCCGGGCCCCGGAAGACGAACCCGAGGCGGTCGGCCCAGGTCTCGGAGCGGGCCACGTCGCGGAGGATGTCGGCGTGCTCGTGGGTGGCGATGCGGACCGGGTCGAACGTGTCGATGTTCTTGGTCAGCCCGTAGACGACCGGCTCGTCGTCGTCCTCCCGCTCGAAGGTGCCGAACAGCCGGTCCCAGACGATGAGGATGCTGCCGTGGTTCTGGTCGAGGTACTTCTTGTTCGACCCGTGGTGGACCCGGTGGTGGGAGGCGGTGTTGAAGACCTCCTCCAGCGGGCCGAGCTTCGGGATCGTCTCGGTGTGGATCCAGAACTGGTAGATGAGGTTCACCCCGCGGGCCATCTCGATCAGGGCCGGACGGATGCCGAGGGCGCTGAGGATGCCCATGGGGACGAAGATCCCGAACTGGTCGGCCACCGGCTGGCGGAGCGCGGTGGACAGGTTGTAGCGCTCGCTGGAGTGGTGGACGACGTGAATCGCCCACAGGAACCGGCTCTCGTGCATCAGCCGGTGGTTCCAGTAGTAGATGAAGTCCCAGCCGGCGATGGCGAGGGCCGAGGCCAGCACGCCGGTGCCGAGGTCCCGCTTGTGGCCGGTGCGGCGCCACATGGCCTCGACGCCGGTGCGGGCGGCCCACGTCGTGGCCCCGGCCGTGACGCCCGCGGCCACCGTGGTGACGGCGGCCGACGACGACACCTTGCGGGCCAGCCGGGCGATCCGGCGCCGCTTGTCCCGGGCCGGTGAGGGGGCCTCGTCCGCCGCCGGCACGACCCCGGCCTCCAGCTCCTCCCGGCGGGCGATCACGTCGGCCAGCGTGGTGACGGCGGCGGCGCCGACGGCGGTGCCCACCAGGACCTTGCCCCAGCGTCCCTTCCCGGGGGTGAGCGGGCCGAGGACCTTCTGGAGGGCGAGCGGCACCACCAGGCTGCCGACGCCCATCGACAGGCTGGCGAGGGTGTCCTTGCGCTCGTAGTCCCCGGCCGAGCGGGGCCGGCCCTGCGCGGCGGTGCGCTTCAGCCAGAGGTGCTCGGCCCCCATGCTCCCGAAGTAGAAGGGGATGGCGGCGACGGTCAGGTCGACCATCGGCCCATCATCCCACCATCGTCACGTCAAGAAGAACCGGAGGGCGACGAACAGGCCGAGGACGATGACGGCGGCCCGGAGGGCGGCGGGTGGGATGCGCCGCCCGACCCGGGCGCCGACCCAGGCCCCGGCCACGGCGCCGACCGCCACCAGCGCGACCGCCTCCCAGGCGACGGGGGCGAAGAGGACGAACACCACCGCGGCGACACCGTTCACGGTGCCGGCCAGGACGTTCTTGAGGGCGTTCGAGCGATGGAGGTCGTCGGGGACGAACACCGACAGCATCGCCAGCAGGATCACGCCCTGGGCCGCCCCGAAGTAGCCGCCGTAGATCCCGGCCGCGTAGGCGATGGCCAGCGGGGCCGGGCCGACGTCGCGGGCATCCTCGGAGCGTCGCTCCGCCAGGCGCCGGGCCAGTCGGGGCTGGAGCGCCATCAGCACGCAGGCGACCAGGACCAGGACCGGCACGACCGCGTCGAACACGTCGGACGGCAGGGCGAGGAGCAGCACCGCCCCCGTCAGCCCCCCGGACGCCGAGGCCAGGCCCAGGGTCCGGGCCCGGCTCTGCTGCCCGACCAGCTCCTGTCGGTAGCCCAGCGCGCCGGCGACCGAGCCCGGCACCAGCCCGATGTTGTTGGACACGTTGGCCGTCACCGGCGGGTAGCCCACTGCGACCAGGGTGGGGAACGTGATGAGGCTGCCCGAGCCGATCACCGCGTTGACCCCGCCCGCCCCGGCGCCGGCGGCCACCACCGCCAGCGCCTCCAACGGGCTCACCACGAGGGCTTCGGCGCGGCCGGGGCCGCGTCAGACGTCGATCTCGTCGTCGTCCTCGACGGAGTGGACCGGGAGGGCCTGGTCGAGGGCGGTGATCTGGAGGATCTTCTGCACGTGGGCGGGCACCCGGGTGAGCCGCAGCTCGCTGCCGAGCTCCCGCAGCCGCCGCTGGGCGCCGATCAAGGTGCCGAGCCCGGCCGAGTCGATGAAGGCCAGCGCGGCCAGGTCGAGGACGACGATCGCACCCGACCGGGCCGTGAACGGCTCGATGGCCGCCTTCACCTCGGGGGCCGAGGCGGCGTCGACCGCGCCGTCGAGCGTGATCAGCACCAGCTCGGGCCGGAGGTCGTCGACGGAGATCGTGAGGGGCATGCCGGTCCGGGGCTCGGGGGGCGGGTCGGCCGCAACCTATCCCGGGCCGGGGCGTGTTCGCGCCGCACCCGACGGCCGTAGGGTGGTCGGCCATGGAGCCCCGCACCCCGCTCGAGGTGCACGACCCCGCCCGGCTCGAGGCCGTGGCCGCCCTCGACCTGGCGGCCGACGCCTCCGACACCCGCTTCGACGACCTGGCGGGCGCCGCTGCGGGCCTGATCGGTGCTCCGCTGGCCTTCTTCACCGTGGTCGAGGCCGACGTGTGCCGCTATGCCGGTGTGGCGGGCCTCCCGGCCGGCGCCGACCGCTTCCTCCCGGTCGAGGCCACGTTCTGCAAGCTGCTGGTCGCCGCCGACCAGCCGCTGATCTTCACCGATGCGGCCACCGACCGGCGCACCCGCGACGACCTCGACGTGCTGTCGAGCGGGGTGCGGGCGTGGGCGGGGTTCCCGGTGCGCGACGGCCGGGGCTACGTCATCGGCTCGTTCGGGGTGGCCGACGTCACCGCCCGGGACTGGTCGGCGGCCGAGCTCGAAGGGCTGCGCGTCCTGGCCCAGGCCGCGTCCGACCAGGTCCAGATGCGAGAGGCGCTCGGGGCCGAGCGCCGAGCGCGGCGCGACGCCGAGGCGGCATGGGTCGCGGCCGAGGGCGCCCGCCTCGACCTCGACCGGGCCCGTCGGCGCGAGCACGAGGTCATCGACGTGATCCAGCGGTCGCTGCTGCCGGCCCGCCTCCCGGCCGTCCCGGGGATGACCACCGCGGTGCGCTTCGACGCCAGCAACGACGCCGCCGACATCGGGGGTGACTGGTACGACGTGGTGGCCCACGGCGCCGGCGAGGCATCGTTCGTCATCGGTGACGTCTGTGGGCACGACCTGCCCGCCATCGCGGCGATGGCCCGGGTCCGCCACTACCTCCACGTCCTGGCCCTGCGGGAGCCGGACCCGATGGCGGTGCTGGCCGAGCTCGACAGCCTGATGCTCGAGAACGACTTCGAGCGCTTCGCCACGGTGGCCCTCCTGCGCTGGGAGTCGGAGGGTCGTCACCTCCGGTACGTGAGCGCCGGCCATCCGCCACCCCTGCTGCTCCGGGCCGACGGCACCGCCGACCTCCTCCTCGACGGTCGTCGCCCCCCGGTCAACCTGGGCCTGGCCCACGCCACGCCCGAGGCCGGGTCCGTCGACCTCGCCCCGGGCGACACGATCGTGCTGTTCACCGACGGCCTGTTCGAGAGCGCCACCCACGACCCGGAGGTCGGGCTCGACCGGCTCCGCGCCGTGGCCCTCGCCGCCGTCGGTGCCGCCCCGGACCACCTGGCCGATGCCCTCCTGGCCGGTATGCGCCCGGAGCGGGGCTGGACCGACGACGTCGCGGTGCTGGTCGCCCGGGTGAGCTGAACGCCCGGGCCCGTCAGCCCCGGTTGGTGGCCGACGAGGCGACCCCGACCAGGCCGGCGGCGGCGACGAAGGCGACGATCGAGCCCAGGATGTTGAGCTCCATGATGTCGCCGGTGCCGAGGGCGTTGGCCACCAGGCCGCCGATGACCGAGCCGATGATCCCGATGCCCAGGGTGACCCAGAGCCCCAGCTTGTGCTTGCCGGGGGCGAGGAGCCGGCCGACGACGCCGACGATGAGCCCGAACAGGATGAATCCGAGGATGGCCATGGCCCTTCTCTATCGCCCCGATGGCCGCCCTGCACCGCCTCGTCGGTCGGCCGGGCCGTCCGTCGTCCACTCGACCCAGCGCCCGTGGGGGTGGCAGCGGGCCAGGGCGTCGGCGGCGACCTCCGCGCCGGCGACGAACCGGGTCGCCCCGAGGATGTTGCCGTCGTCGCCCTCGACGCCGTCCACTCCGGCGAGCGGCACCACCCCGATGCCCTCGCCGGTCACCCAGGTCACCGGGCGGGTGCGGGAGGCCTCGGCCAGGACGGCCCGGAGCGCCCGGCGCTGGTCGGGCGGGAGGTAGCAGACCACCCACGTGGTGAGGACCACCACGGGGAGCTCGGGGGCGGTGGTGGCCAGGAGGGCGGGGAGGTCGGCCACGGCGTCGCCGGTGACGATCCGGGGCGGGGTCGCCGCCACCACCTCGTGAGCCGCGCCGGCGCGGTCGATCCGGTCGGTGTCGGGCCAGGTGCAGGCCAGCAGCCAGCGGCGCTCGTCGGGGTCGGTCAGGTCGATCGGGTCGCGGTCGAGCCCGACCCGCACCGCCGGCACCGGCATGGTCGCGGGCACGGGCAGGGTGCCGGTCCGGTCCTCGCAGGCCAGGTGGACGGGGGCGGCCGGGTCGCCGACCGCCCCGCTCGGGCCGTAGTCGAGGCGGTAGCGGTCGTAGACCAGGTTGACGCCGGCGCTGGCCCCCACCTCCACCAGGGCCCAGTCCTCCATGTCGGCGGTGACGTGGGCCAGCACCGGGGCGAGCAGGGCGCTGCGGCCCACCTCGTTGGTGTTGGTGAACCGGTCGGCCAGACGGGGGAGGAGCGCCTCGCGGTGCTCCAGGGCGGCGGCTCGGAAGCAGGTGAAGGGGTCGGCGGAGGAGCGCCCGGCGTAGACCTCGGCCAGCTCGGGGGCCTGCCCGAGCAGCACCAGCTCGTGGACCGCGGCCATCAGGACGTTGGGGAACCGGGCGTGGGCGGTGCCGGCCTCGACGGTGAGCCCGATCAGCTCGGGGTCCTCGGCCACGCCCCGGGCGATCGCGACGTACAGCGGGGAGTCGGCGTAGCTGTCGGCGCACCAGCGCCAGAGGTCGGCCAGGCCGGCGAGGTCGGGTTCGGTCATGGCCCCACCCTCCCCGGCCATGGGTCGATGGTCAACGTTGACCAGGTCAATAGGGTGAGGCGGTGAGCGAGCTTCCCACCGACGTCGACCGCTGGATGACCAGCCGCCAGGCGTGCGACCGGCTCGGCGTCCGACCCCAGACGCTCTACGCCTACGTCAGCCGGGGCCTGCTCCGATCGGTCCGCCACGACGGGCGCAGCCGCTACGACCCGGCCCAGGTCGATGCCCTGGCCCTCCGCACGGCCCGGGGTCGCCGCCCGGGCCGCTTCGAGGTCACCGTCGACACCGAGGTCACCCGGATGACCAAGGAGGGCGGGCTCTGGTATCGGGGCGTCGCCATCGAGGACGTGGTCGGGGCCTGGAGCTTCGAGCGCACCGCGGCGTGGCTGTGGACCGGCGTCGACGCCGGCGAGCCCGAGCGACCGTGGGCCGCGACCCCCGACCGCCTGGCCCGGGCCCGCGGCGCCCTCTCCGGCCTCGGCCCCGATGCCGCGCCCGGCGCCCGGCTGCGGGTCGTGGTGGCGGCCATGGGCGCCGGTGCCGATGCCGGCCCGGACGACCCGACCCCCCGGGCCGCCGAGGTCGCCCGGGCCACGATCGCCACCCTGGTCGAGGCCTTGCCCCTCGTCGGGCCGGCACCGCCCCGGGACGCGTCGGTCGCGGCCCGGTTGTGGCCCCGGCTCGGCACCCGCCGGCCCCGGCCCGTCGACCTGGCCGTGCTCGACGCGGTCCTGGTGGCCCTGGCCGACCACGAGCTGGCCACCTCGACCCTCGCCGTCCGGGTCGCCACGAGCACCGGTGCCGGCCTCGACGCCGCCCTCCTGGCCGGTCTGGCCACCCTGTCCGGGCCGCTCCACGGCGCCGCCGCGGAGCCGGTGCGTCGGATGGTGGCCGACGCCCAACGCCGCGGCGTGGTCGCCGCCGTCGACGCCGCGACCGCGGGCCGACCGTGCCCGCCGGGCACCGGCCATGCCGTCTACGAGCGGGTCGACCCTCGGACCGCCCTGGTCCTCGCCGCCCTGCGGCCGGCGCTGAGCCCGGCCCGGCGGTCGGTCGTCGATGCGGTCGAGGCCGAGCTGGAGCGTCGAGGCGCGACACCGGTCAACGTCGACCTGGCCCTCGGGGCCGTGCTCGACGGCTGCGGGCTGGTCGAGGGGGCGGCCGAGGTCGTGTTCGCGGTGGCCCGCACCGCGGGCTGGATCGCCCACGCCCGGGAGGAGGCCCGGCACCGGCTGCGGTACCGGGCCCGCGCCGTCTACACCGGCCCCCGCTGACCGGGGTGGTCGTCGGTCGGTCAGGCCGTCGTCACGGTGTCGGTATCGCGGCGTTGCTCGCGGGCGGCGCTCCACCGACGGTCGCCGGTCGGTCAGGTCGTCGTCACCGTGTCGGTATCGCGGCCGCTGCGGAGGACGGTGCCGCCGAGGGTGCCGGTGGCCTCGTTGTCCTCCACCGCGACGGTGCCGTTGACGTAGACGCGACGCACGCCGT
>CAYQGF010000154.1:0-8140 GCA_964416885.1 uncultured Iamiaceae bacterium | reverse complement strand
TCTGGGCGTGGCCCGACGTCGAGAAGTGGGCGAAGGCCACGGGCCGACTCCCCTAGCCCCGACCCACCACCGATGGGCGTCCCGGCCGGGTGGGCGGTAGCTCGTACTTGTTCTCCTCCATCCACCGCTGGACGTCGGCCGGGTCGAAGCGGATGAGGTGGCCCCATTTGATGAACGGGATCCGCCGCTCGTAAACGAGCCTCCGGACATGCCGGACGTTCACGCCGAGGTGCTCGGCCACCTGCGTGATGTTGAGCAGCCGAGGCAGCTCCGTGGCTGTCGGGGAGTCGGTGGTGGCGTCCATCGGGATCGTCCTTCCGTTGAGTGCGGTGCGCCGGGTCGTCGGCGGAGGTGCGCGCTGGGCACCTGTGCGTCTTGACCCACTCCCCTAGGCCCGTCTCGTTGCAGATCCCCTACACGGAGATCGCGAGAACGACCCCTGGCGCCACCGCAACGAGGCACTCGACGCGACCCCGCCAGACCCATCACCCGACATCGTCAACCTCGACGACGACGCACGAACTGACCGCCAGAGTCCACCACTCTCCGGCCATCACGAACACCTGGACCACGACCCTCATCCCGGTTCACAACGACCCCGATGGCGAACAAGATTGCAACCTCCGGCTGCACGATCCCGGGCACGAACGGCTGATGGCGTGGTTCCGCCCGATGGGCGTGAACGAGGTGGCGTACCACCAGAAGACGGTCGTCGGCCGGGCCGACGACCACCCCGGCGCGGCCCTCGACTACTACGGCTCCCGAGGGGAGACACCGCTGCGATGGGGCGGCGCAGGCGCCGAGCGACTCGGCCTCCACGGCGAGGTGACGCCCGAGGCCTACGAGGCAGCCTTCGGCCCCGACGGCTTCGTCGACCCGACCACCGGGCGCCGGCTGGCCGCGACGAAGCGACCCGGCTTCGAGCTGGTGGTGAGCGCCCATAAGTCCGTGGCCGTCCTCGGCGTGATCGACGAGGCAGACGACATGCACTCGATCCTCGACGTCGAGACGCAGTCGACGATGGACTGGCTGGACGGTTGGTTCCAGGAGCGAGGCGGACGCCGTGGCCGGGCGCAGGTCCGCACTGAGACCGGCGGCCTCGTCTACGCCCGGACCCGTCACGGCACCTCACGGGCGGGCGACCCGATGCCGCACGATCACGTTCTCGTCGCCAACGTGGTCGAGATGCTCGACGAGCGAGGCGGGCACAAGGGACTCGACTCCGCTGCTCTGCGCGACACCGTCGAGGCTGCGACCATGGTCGGGCGACTCCACTCCGCCGCCCGGGCCGTCGAGCTCGGCTTCACCATCGAGCCGGACAACGGCCCGTCGGGGAACCTGCGGCACTGGCGCATCGTGGGCGTGCCCGCCGAGGTCTGCGACCTCTTCTCCAAGCGCTCGGACGAGATCAGCGCCTACCTCGCAGCGACCGGCCACGGCAGCTACCGGGCCCGGGCCGTCGCCGCTCGGGAGAGCCGGGCGGCGAAGCGGGACACCGGCGTTGACGAGCTGATGCCGCAGTGGCGGGCCGAGCTGAACTCCATCGGCTGGTCGGTCGACCGCCTGCTCGAGACGCTCGACGCCGCTCGCCTCCCGGGCGTCGGAACCCCCTTCGGGATGAGCGACGAACAGGTCGAGGAGCTGGCTGGCGAGGTCCTCCACATCGACGGGGACCTCATGGCTCGCCACAAGGTGTTCACCCGCACCCAGCTGATCGCCGTCCTGGCGCCGAAGCTGTACGGCTGGGACCCGAGGGAACTCGACCGCATCGTCGACCACATCCTCGCCGGCTCAGCGGTGGTCCCGCTCATCGGCGCCGGTGCACTGCACGAGCAGGCCTACGCCACCGTGGAGGTGCTGGCCACCGAGCAAGCGATCGTGGCAGCCGTCGAGCGCCTCATCGCCGCTCCTGGGCCGACGGTCCCGACGGCAGATGTCGACCGCGCCATCAAGACCAAAGACGATGAGATCGGCCACTTCCTCACACCCGGCCAGGTCGACGCCGTCGAGGCCGTCTGCTCCTCGGGACGATCAGTCGAGGTGATCGTCGGTGTCGCCGGATCCGGCAAGACAACCGCCCTCGACGCCGCCGCCTCCGCTCTCGAGGCCGACGGCCACCGGATCATCGGCACCTCGACCAGCGGCCAGGCCGCCCGAACCCTCGGCGACGAGGCCCACATCGAGAGCCGCACCATCGCCTCACTGCTCTGGCGGATCGACCACGACCACATCGGGCTCGACGACCGCACCGTCGTCGTCATCGACGAAGCCGCCATGACCGCCGACGCCGACCTGCTCCGTTTGATCACCTCCGTCGAGCGAGCGCGGGCGAAGGTCGTCCTGGTCGGCGACCCCCGTCAGCTCTCGTCCATCGGTCCCGGCGGCGCGGTGGCCTCGCTCCTCGATCGACACCCGGAGCTGCTGACCACCCTCGACCGCAACGTCCGGCAACGAGACCCGGCCGAACGAGCCGCCCTGGCCGAGCTGCGCCACGGCTCAGTCGAGCGAGCCGTGGACTGGTACCTCGCCCGGGGACGTACGTCCCTCTCGACCAATCGCACCGAAGCCCTCGCCGGGATGGTGCATGCCTGGGCGGCCGACGTCGACGCCGGGCACGACACCACCCTGCTGGCCTGGCGCCGGGACGATGTCCGGGACCTGAACCGCCTCGCCCGGGACCTTGGCCGGGTGTCAGGCCGGGACCTATGGGCCCCCGGCGGCCGTCCCTACGCCAAGGGCGATCGGGTCGTCGTCCTTGCCCCACTCCCGGACCACGGCCTCGTCACGAGCAAACGCCTCACCGTCACCGCCGTCGACGTCCGCACCTCCCGTCTCGCCGCCGAGACGAAGGACGGCCGCAACGTCATCCTCGACAGGACGGCGATCGACGCCGACCACCTCGATCACGGCTACGCCGTCACCGTCCACCGGGCCCAGGGCGCCACCTACGACCGCGCCCACGTCCTCGCCGCCGGCGGCGGCCGAGAGCTCGCCTACGTCGCCATGAGCCGAGCCTGCCACGGCACCACCCTCCACGCCGTCGCCAACGACTTTCAGCGCCTCCGTGATGACCTCAACCTGGACTGGCGCAGCGAGCGCTCGCAAACGTGGGTAGGTAGGAGCGCAATGGGGGGTCGAGCGGCGAAACAGTATGACGCAGCTGAGGTTGATAGGTCACCTACCTACCCCCCGAACCAGCTTGATCGAGAGCGTCAACAGCGTTGGGCCGCCCGAGACATATCGGGCATTAGTCTTTAAGTCGTGGCTGTTCGAGACTCGGCTACTTGCAAGACGAGATCAGCGTAGATTCGCATCGAACAAACGATCTGTGTCAACTACTGGGGGGTAAAAGCCGCTACGCCCAACCGTCGAACTACCGGTGAACCGCTCCAACCGTGCACTGAGTCCAGCAGGGGGGTCGGTGTTCTCCAGCACGATCACCTGACCAGGAAACGATTCGGATGCGTACCGATAGAACGACTCTGCAACGGCATCATCCACTGGATCAGGATCGCCCTCCCGAGGTTGCTCGTCGATCGGGTCATGAAAGGTGACCAGCGGGCTGTCCAGGACAACGAAACCTGGATGAGGCAATCGGCTCTCGATGCAGTACTCCGCCAGCGCCATTGTGAAGGCTGCGTGGATAATCGCCCTAACGCCCTTGCCCCTACCGCTACGTGGTCTGCCACCGACGAGTACGTCCCCCGTAGATACGTCAAAGGACACGCTCTCGCCGCCAGGCAGTCCCCACCTCACTAGTATTTGCGACATCATTGCTTCAAAGGCACCGAGAGCCGCGACATCTGGGCTGGCATTATCCACCTCGGGTGATGGGGGTGGGAGTAGCGCCTGCCTTCTCGCTTCCAGCTCTTCGATTTGGTCGAGGGTTCTAAGCTGCTCCTCAACCTCCAAGCGGGCCTCGACCAGGCCTTGGAGATCATCAGCACGCCCAATCTCAGCGTCCAGATTCTCCAGGTCTGCAGCCACCGTTTGGTGTTGCCGCACGACGTCAGCCCTCAACTCGCGTGCCCTTTGGTTCCTGGCCTCGAGGTCAGCGAGGGTGGCCTCGAGCCCCGTGCGTAGGGCCTCGATCTTTGATCTCTCCGCATTCACCGACGCCTCCAACTCCCCGAACTCAGCTAGGAGGTGCGAACCGTCACTCTGCTGGTCCTCGACCGCCGCACCACAGAAGGGGCAAGTGTCAAAGCGGAAGTACCCCAAGAGGGACCCGGCCTCCTCGACCATCTCCAGCCGTTGCAGATCCGAGGCGTACCTCTCGGACAGTACCCGCAGCCGGCGCAGGAGGGTAGCGGTATCTCTTATATCCTCATCAATGCGACTAACTCTCAGATCAAGTTCGGACAGTCTGTCGACCAAGTTCGATCTCCGAGCGGAGCGACCAGAGAAGCCGAATGCAAGCTCCGCAATGGCAGTCTCGATTCGGGTCAGCCGGTCAACTGCCGAAGACCGTGTCACCTGAGCCGACTCACGTGTTTCCAGTTCGCGAATGATCGCATTGATCTCCCCGGCACGAGTGGCGTCCACCCTCTGCGAGCTCGACTGCTTTTGACTGAACAGCGGGTCGCCCTCGCCACCTTCGATCAAGACGCGAAACACACTCCGCTCGACCGTCCGATGAATACTCTCCTGGGTATGGAGAGCTGGAGTCGGATCCTGGATTGAGGTTTCATCAATGATACAGAGATGCGCAAGGTCGCGGAAACTAAGCGGCCGCGTCACGCCGTCGGCATTCTTGCGAAGGTTGACACCCTCTAGACCTAGCGCCCCCAACAGATAGCGGGAGAGGTTCTTCGAACTTCGAGAACTGTGCTTCGCCGCTAGCGAATCATCTGCAGGTCGGCCGGGCGGAATGTTCAACAGTTCCGTCCAGAGCGAAAACCTCCCTCCGTCAAGATCCCTGCCCAGAACCACCCCGCCACCATCATCGAACTCAATCCGTAGATAGGCGGTGTCATAGCCCTGGCCTTCCGGCAGGGGTTTCAAGGCGGAAGCCCCGAGCATGAAGTCAAGCGCCTGCGCTACGTACGTCTTGCCCGTATCAGATGCCCCATACACCACCGTCAAGCCGCGGCCGAACTGGAGCCCCGCGGGCTGCATTCTTGGACCGGTGACCGTGAGGTCCATCAATTTCACAGCTGCCCCTCACTCCCGTCGTCTCCAACCTCACCCCAGCCCGCCTCGGACTCCCACTCTGCGGGAGAAGTCATCCCAAGGACGAGAGAACTAGCTATTGATGCTTCGTCAAGGTTCGCGACCACCCACGCCACCGCCTCCGTTAATTGACGTGCGTAGGGAGACTGAAGGAGGCCTAGAAAGCCCTGGCTTGACTCCGTAGCCCTATACTCAAAGCCGCTCTCCCTTGGCAGGAACTCGGCAAGGCCTGACCGGAGAAGTACCTGTAGGCCGTCCTCTACAAAGCGACGACGGATCGAAACCTCGGTTGCCCTAAGGGGTACAGGAGGATGAAGACTGCGAGGTCCGTTGAAATCTCCGCTATGCACGGATGCATAATCGATTCTCACGATTGAAGTGAGGTCTGCTGCGTCTGGAAATCGTTCAACGAGGATCGCCAGGACCCTTACCGCCGATTCGATCGGCGTGTTGTAGGCGATCACGGCTGAACCCACGTAAGGCGGTCCTCGTTCGCGAGGTGGTGGCAGATGCCTTTCCGATCACGTCCATCCGTGACTGAGATCAGGGCGTTGACCGTGATCGCAACTTGAGTCGATGACTGTAGGACCGCCGTTAGTCGCTCGAACCCGTTCGCGTGCTGCGCCTCACTCTGCTCGATCACGCCGTGCCAGATCTCGTCCTTGAGTGCCTCGAAGGTGCCAGGAGGCACCGCATCCTCAGCGAAACGCGCCAAAGCCTCGGCACTGTAGAACGCCTCGCGCTGGCGGGGAAAGTGTTCGGCCGTCCGAAGATCTGAGTGTGCCGCGTCGACGTCGAACGCAACGTCCGGATACCTCTCACTGTAAACATGAAGCAGCTTGTTGACATAGTTCAATTCAGAGTCATCAGGTATTGCAGGCGGATCTCCGATGGGGGGGCGATCCGGCAGCGCCCCTCCAAACCTCGCGAGGTGGGTAGGCGCCTGAGCGTGGACCTCGACGAGATAGTCGACTCCTAGACCATGGAAAGTGGAGTAGTCCAAGGCATCCGCCATGTCCCTCAGGAACTGGATGTCCTCGGTAGTCAATCCGTCGATCAGGTTGCTGCCGTCCTCAAGCTCGTTAAGAAAGGCGTCCTTCATTTCCGTGGCATTCTGAAAGTACTGTGCAAGGGTGGGCCCGCATCCGCGTGGAGCCGCGATGTAATAGGCTGTCGGCATCGTGAAGTGCCCGGCCTTATGCCCGAGGATGAGCTTTACAAGTTCGGGCCAGAAGACCCCCGGGGCGATTGCCTTGTCATAGTGCTTGCATTGGAAGCAGTCCCACGTTCCCTTGAAGCCGTCTGGCGAGTAGAAGCCAGCGATGTCTATGCCGCGATCATTGGCGGCACCGAACTGGACCACTTCCTGGTACCCGTGGTCGGCATAATGGGCGCACTCTCTAATGAAGGCCTCCCATTCGGCGGGGTCGTACACATACAGGATCTTCTCTGGCGTCAGACGCGGACCCAGCGCCAACTGAGCCGCAGTCAGTGGCGGCGCGGGCTGGGGTGGTGCGAGAGGGGTGCCAACCGCCTCCTGCGGCTGTAGGACAGCCATTGGTGCACCTCCCCCCTGCAACCCGGTACCAACGATTCCGCGTCGTCGCGGCCCGTGCGACGCAACTGCGGAGACTAGCGGTCGGTCAGTCCGGGTGCGGCCGAGTCGGCCCGGCCCTCTCGCTCGGGCCGCAGACGCCTACCGGTTGATGGTCGGTGCGGGCAGGGGGTAGTGGATCGCATGATCTACCCATCAGGCGTGCCATTGGCGTGCCATTCGGGGTGGAAAGTGGGATGTCGTCAGGGGTAGGGATGGACACTCCCGACCATCTCTGACCTGGGGCTACGCACATCGGGCGTGGTCACGCCCACCCCTCTGGCTAGTTCCAAGCTGAGGACGCTGGGGGGCCTCTGGTGCTGGCCCGTGGCCCTTGAGTGCAGAGGGACTCGCAGGTGGGTCCGGCATGCGGGTCTGGAGGTGTTCGGCTCGGCCCGCCGGTGACGGGCCGGACGGCGCAGCAGCGACGGGCGGATGGAAGCCCGGAAGGTCGACGGCCGGGGCGGGAGGCGCTGGGGGCGTGGGAGGCTTCGGACGTGGGCTTCTTCGATGACATGAGACGGGCGCGACGCGCCGGCAACCAGGTCGCGGCGCAGCAGGGCCGGCCGACGACGGTGGCGGGGCGGATCGGCGCCATCCCGGGCGACGTGCGGTATGCCCGGGAGTCGGCCGAGTGGGCGGCCGAGCAGGGGGCGCGAGCCCAGGCCCCGGACGGGCCGGTGCCCGGCGGGATCCTGGGCACCGGCACGCTCGTCACGTACCGGGCGACCGGTGAGCTCGACGGGTTCCAGCCGGTCAGCGAGCTCACCCTCGACGTCGAGGCCGAGGGCTGGGGGCCGCACCGCGTGACCGCGCTGCTCCGGGTGCCCTACGAGGCCCTCGTCCTGATGACGCCGGGCCGCCGTCTGCGGGTCAGCTTCGACCCCGAGCGCCCCAGCCACCTCGCCGTCGACTGGTCGGCCACCGACGCCTGAACGGGGCACCTGACCGAGCGCGGGTCGACAAAGCGACCGACCAGCGACCGACCAGTGATCGACCCCGGCGACCAGCGACCGACCAGTGATCGACCCCGGCGACCAGCGACCGACCTCGCCGGCCCGACCGCCGACCTGCGCCGGCCCCGCCAACGGCGACGGCCTCAGGGGATGAGCTTGGCGAGGGCCGCGACGATGTACCGCTCGGCGAACGGCTTCTCGACGCCGAGGCCGTGGAGGGGGCCCTCCTCGCCCTCCTCCTCCAGCAGGGCGAGGAGGAGGTGCTCGGTGCCGACGTAGTTGTGGCCCAGGCGGAGTGCCTCCCGGAACGTCAGCTCCATCACCTTCTTGGCCCGGTCGTCGTAGGGGACCAACGACGGCGGGTCGTCCACCGGGTCGGGCAGGACGGCGGTGGCCGCGGCCCGCACGTCGTCGAGGT
>CAYQGF010000153.1:6715-8155 GCA_964416885.1 uncultured Iamiaceae bacterium | reverse complement strand
TCCACTCCCACACGTTGCCGGCCATGTCGTGGAGCCCGTAGCCGTTGGCCGGGAACGACCCCACCGGCGAGGTGCGGTCCCACCCCGACTCGCCGGTGGAACGCCACGGGAAGTCCGGGCCGTCCCACGTGTTGGCCATGATCCGACCGCCCGGCCGGGCCTCGTCGCCCCAGGTGTAGGCGGCGCCGTCGAGCCCGCCCCGCGCCGCATGCTCCCACTGGGCCTCGGTCGGCAACGCCGCGCCCGCCCACGCCGCATAGGCGGCGGCGTCCTCGTGGGCGACGTGGACCACCGGGTGGTCCATCCGCTCCTCGATATCCGATCCCGGCCCCTCCGGGTGACGCCAGGACGCCCCGGGGACCCACGCCCACCACTGGCTGAGGTGGCGGAGGTCGACCGGGCCCGCCGTCGGGACGAACACCATCGACCCGGGCACCAGGTTCTCGGCCGGGGCACCGGGGAAGTCCGCCGGGTCGAGCGGCCGCTCCGCCACCGTCACGTAGCCCGTGGCGGCGACGAAGGCGGCGAAGCGCTCGTTGGTGACCGGCGCCCGGTCGATCCCGAAGGGCCCGACGACCACGGGGTGGGCCGGGGCCTCCTCGGGATCGTGGTCGTCGGACCCCATCGTGAAGGTGCCGCCCGACAGGGCGACGACGGAGTGCGAGCGCACCGGAGTCAGCTGCTGGGCAGCCCGGCCCGGAGCTTGGCCATCACCTGGTCGATGCCGAAGCTGGCCGGCGCCTGGCGGGGTGGGAACTCGACGAGGGTCTGGAGCATCTGGGCCACGTAGGTCTGCGCCGGCACCAGCAGCCAGATGTGTTCGAGCATCCAGTCGAAGTAGGTGTTCGACGTCTGGTCGGCTCGCTCGAACGGGTCGGTGCGCAGGTTGAACACCTTTGGCGCCCGTAGCTCGACGTAGGGGTCGAGCCAGACCTGCAGGGTGCCCGTCGCCCGCTGCTCCATGAACACGATCTTCCAGTTGTCGAAGCGCATGGCGGTGAGGTCACCATCGTCGGACACGTAGAAGAAGTGCGGCCTCGGGCTCACGTCGGTCTCACCGGCGAAGTAGGCAAGCTGGTCGAAGCCGTCGAGGTGGACCTTGTAGGTCGTGCCGTTCAGCTCGGCCCCGGTCTTGAGCTGGTCGACGATGTCGGGCACGCCGGCGGCCGAGAGGAGGGTCACGAACCAGTCGGCGTGGCTGACGATCCCGTTGCGGACCTCGCCCGCGGGGATCCGGGCCGGCCAGCGGACCAGGGCTGGTACCCGGTAGGCGCCCTCCCAGTTCGAGTTCTTCTCGTTGCGGAACGGGGTCATCCCGGCGTCGGGCCAGGAGTTCATGTGCGGGCCGTTGTCGGTCGAGTACATGACGATGGTGTCCTCGGCGATGCCGAGCTCGTCCAGGGCGTCGAGGAGGTTGCCCACCACGTCGTCGTGGTCGCA
>CAYQGF010000153.1:0-6705 GCA_964416885.1 uncultured Iamiaceae bacterium | reverse complement strand
TGTCGTGGTACTCGGACTGCCACCGCCCGGCCCGGCCCCGGCTCTCGGGCTTGACGTGGGTGCGGAAGTGCATGTGGGTCGAGTTGAACCAGAGGAAGAACGGCGCGTCCTCCTCGGTCTTGCGCCGCATGAAGTCGATGGCGGCGTCGCGGAACTCCTCGTCACAGGTCTCCATCCGCTTCTTGGTGAGCGGGCCGGTGTCCTCGATGCGCTGGGTCCCATCGGGCTCGGCCCACGAGCGGATGACACCGCGGGGCCCGAAGCGCTCCCGGAAGTTCGGGAACTCCTCCTCGGTCGGGTAGTCGACGTGCTCGGGCTCCTCCTCGGCGTTGAGGTGGTAGAGGTTGCCGAAGAACTCGTCGAAGCCGTGGGCCGTGGGCAGGAACTCATCGCGGTCGCCGAAGTGGTTCTTGCCGAACTGACCGGTGGCGTAGCCCTGCGCCTTGAGGGCGGTGGCGATCGTCGGGTCCTCGGCCCGCAAGCCGATGTCGGCGCCGGGCATGCCCACCTTGGTGAGGCCGGTGCGGTACGGGTTCTGACCGGTGATGAACGCAGCCCGACCGGCGGTGCAGCTCTGCTCGCCGTAGTAGTCGGTGAAGCGGACGCCCTCGGTCGCGATGCGGTCGATGTTGGGCGTCCGGTAGCCCATCAGGCCGTCCGAATAGCAGCTGAGGTTCGAGATCCCGATGTCGTCGCCCCAGATGATGAGGATGTTCGGCTTCTTCGCCATGGCGATGCTCCTGTGGTGTGGTCGTGGCGTAGGTGTCGCGAGGGGTGGTCGGGCGATCGTCAGGCGAGGAGGGCGGCCTTCTGGCCCTCGAACTCCTCGGCCGACAGGACGCCCCTGTCACGCAGGTCCGCCAACTTGGCCAGCTCGTCGGCCCGGCTGGCCGAGGACCCGGCGGCATGGCGGACGTACTCCTGGAAGGCGGCCTCGTTGGCCTGGGCCACCGCCACGTCGCGCTCGGCCATGCCGCCGCCACGGGCGATCAGGTAGACGAAGACGCCGAGGTACGGGAGGACGATGACGAAGATCGACCACACCGCCTTGGCCACGCCGCCCATGTCGTGGCTGCGGAAGATGTCGGCGAAGACCCGGATGACCAGAAGGATCCAGGCCACCCAGACGACGACCCAGAGGATCGTCCAGAACAGGCTGAGCAGCGGGAAGTCGTAGGCGAGCACATCGTCCTCCATCGAAGGGCCCCGGACCGGGGCCGTCGTCGCCACGGAAGCACGTGGCGGGGTGACCTGTCCTCACCCCACCCGGGTGAACCGCGGCGAGTGAGGACGGATCGCCCCGAGGGGGTGAGGACCGGCGTCGGTCCGGGGCGCATGCTCGGCCCATGGCCCGATTCGAGGTCGAGGTGGTCTTCAAGGGCGAGGCGACGGCCAGCCTGGCGGCAGACATCGAGGAGGAGGCCGACGTGCGCGTCGAGCGCGGGGTCACCCGGGTCCGGATCGACCGTGCCGACCCGACGACCGTCCACGGCGTCCTCGCCCGGCTCGACGCCCTCGGGCTCGAGGTCCTGGAGGTCCGCCGCGGGGATCACCCGGGCCCGGGTGAGGACCCGTCACCAGGCCGTGCGTAGCGTCCGGGCCGCGATGGCAGAGTTCACCTACGAGGTCGCCTTCAAGGGCGTGGCCAGCACCGAGCTGCGCGGCGCCTTCGACGACTGCGACGTGTCGACCGAGCCCGGTCGCACCGTCGTGCGGTGCGACCCACCACAGCTCACCGCGGTGCTCGACCGGATCCAGGCCCTCGGCCTCGAGTTGCTCGACGTCCGCCTCGTCGCCAGCCCCACGGAGCCCACGCCACGCTGAGCTCGACAGCCACGACGTACGCGACGTGCCAGGCACCTCGCGTACGGGCGGCGGTCAGATCAGGTGGGCCCGACGGCCGGCGTCGACCGCCTCGGTGCGCGACGTGACCCCGAGCTTCCGGTAGACGCTCTTGATGTGCGTCTTGAGGGTGTTGAGCGAGACGTAGAGCGCTGCCGCGATCTCCCGGTTGGTCAGACGGCTCGACAGGTGCCGGAGCACGTTGAGCTCACTGGGGGTCAGCGGGTCGACGAGCCGCGCCATGGCGTCGGACACGACCGGGCTCACCACCGCCGCGGCCCTCTCGATCAGGTCGGCGACGTAGGCCGTGTCGGCGCCGGCCGGGTGGGCCTCGAGCAGCTTGAACACCGGCGGGCCGAGGGCCACCACCGACTGCACGAACCCCTCCCGCTCGGCGACGACGAGGGCGGCCCCCAGGTGGGCCTCGGCCTCGCCCGGGGTGCGGGCGACCAACGCCCGGAGGACGCCCCACTCGACGTGCTCCCGGGCCGTCACGGGGTCGGGGAGGGCCGCCACCGCGGTGCGGGCACCGACGTCGTCTCCCACCTCCAGGCAATGCGCAGCGCGAACGGCCCGGGCCGCGGCGTCGTCCCCGAGGGCGGCGATGGCGGGCCCGGCCGCCCAGGGCTGGAACCGCAGCTCTTGGCGGGCGGCCTCGAGGGCGAGGCGACCGAGCAGGGTCGGCGACCCGGCTGGTTGGTGGACCCGCGCCGTCGCCAGGTGGGCCGCGGCCGCGGTGGCGTCGCCCTCGGCCCGGGCGTGGGCCGCCTGGACCAGGGCCACCAGGTGCTGCAGCGGCGGCCGGCCCAGGGCGTCGCCCGACCGGCGGGCGGCAGCGACGGCCTCGGCGGCCCGCTCGTACTCCATCCGCTCGACGTGGACGGCGGCGAGGGTCAGCTCGGCATAGACGCGGCCGGGCTCCTGGTCGCCGATCCCGGACTCGTCGGCCCACCGTATGGCCGCCGCCGCCCCCCGCTCGGCCGCCACCAGGTCGCCATCGATGAACGCGATCCAGCCGCGCAGCGCGGGCAGGCGCACCATGTCGAGCACCGGGCTGCCGGTCTGCCGGGCCAGGCCCATGTCAGCCAGCTCCCGGGCGCCGTCGAGGTCACCGGCCGCCATGCGGGCCCGCACACCGACCGGGTACGTGAGCGGCAGGAGACGGTCCCGGGGGGGGTACGCCACCCAACGCGGCCAGCCCCACCTCGTAGCTGCGCCGGGCGTCGTCGGTCTCGCCCCGCACCAGGTGGTGCTCGGCCCAGCAGGCCTGGACGTAGCCACGGAGGACGGGGTCGGGGTCGGGGTGGGCGGCCTCCACCTGGCGGACCCACCGCATCGCCTCGTGACCACCGGTCGTGACGATCGGCAGGACCAGCTCGATGACGAGGATCGGGTCGTCGCGGACGGCCTCCTGCCCGCGATCGTGCAGCCACCACCGCGCCGCCGCGACGTTGACCTCGTCGTGGTTGGGGTGCATGGCCCGTTCGTAGGACCGACGGATCATGGCCACGGCCAGGTCGGCGTCATCGACGGCGAGCGCGATGCGGACGGCGGGGACGACGAGGCCCCGCTCCTCCAGGGCGGCGGCGGCCCGACGACCGAGGGCCTGGAACCGCTGGGTGCCCGAGGCCCGCAGGCGCGCCTGCATGAACGCACCCAGCAGGTGGTGGTAGCGGAACGACCGGCCCACACCGTCGACCGGTACGACCAACATGCCCAGGTCGACCATCTGGGCGAGGACCGCGCCGGCATCGTCGAAACCGGTGATCCGCTCACAGAGATCGACGTCCATCTCCTCGAGCAGGCAGGTGGCGTCCAGGAACTCGGAGGTGCGCGCCGGCAGGTCTCCGAGCACCTCGCCGACCAGGAAGTCCGAGACGGCGCGGTCGGTCGAGGCCAGCGAGTCGACGAAGGCACCCCGGTCGCTCGCCTGGCGGAGCGATGTCGCGGAGAGCTGCACCGCCGCGGGCCACCCCTCGGTGAGGGCCTGGAGACGACCGAGGTCGGCGGCGGCGAGGGTCGCGTCGTGGCGGGCCAGCACGGTGGCGGTCTCCGCCTCTGCGAAGCGGAGGTCATCGGCCCGCAGCTCGACCAGCTCGCCGGCGAGGCGGAGCCGTGACAGCGGGAGCGGCGGTGGGAGCCGGCTGCCGAGGACGAGCCGGATGCCAGCCGGCAGGGCGGCGACGAACGCGGCCATGGCATCGGCCGTCGGCCGGGCCAGGTGCAGGTCGTCGATCACGATCACGGCCGGACCCTCGATGTCCTCCAGGTCGGTGGCCAGGAGCGTGGCGAACTCGAGGTCGTCGGCTCCGGCGGCCTCGAGGCGGAGCCCGGCGTCGTCACCGACGCTGGGCCAGGTCGCGGCGAGCGATGCGATCAGCCCGTTCCAGAAGCGGACCGGCTCGGCGTCGAGGGCGTCGCAGGAGCACCACGCCACCGGGTCGGGGCACCCCTCGGCCCATGACGCCATGAGCACCGTCTTGCCGAAGCCCGCCGGCGCCGAGAGCGTCGCCACCCGCCAGCCCGGCGCGTCGAGGCGGGCGCAGAGCTCCGGCCGCCCCACCAGGGCGCGCGGGGCAGCAGGGATCGCTCGCTTCGTCGTCGGGATCGATCGCTGCACGTCCATGCTCCGGGGTCGCGCGCCGGGAGCATCGTAGGGCGCCGTGCGACCTCGCGATATCCGATCGCCCGGCCCCGCCCGGTGGACCGGGGATCAGCCCTCGCCGCGGGCCCGCAGGTGGGCGATCGCCGCCGCGACCGTGGGGTGCGTCCGCTCGACGAGGGACCCGGCGCCGGCGGCGACGAGCATGTCGCGGACCTGTCCGATGTCGCGGGCGAACCGCAGGGCGACGTGACGACGGTCGAGGTCGTCGGCCAGCTCGACCAGCATCCCGACGGCGCTCACGTCGATGACCGGCACCTCGCCCAGGTCGACGACGACGCCCCAGGTACCGGCGGCGACCTCCCGCTCGACCGCGGCCCGGACGTTGTCGGCGTTGGCATAGAACAGCCCCGACTCGGGCCGGACGACGAGGATCCCCTCCTCGGGCCCCGCATCGGGGTGACGGTCGATGTCGACCCACCGTCCGTCGTCGACCGCCCAGCCGAGCACGGCGACGTGGGGCCGGGAGGCCCGATACACCATGAGCAGCGCCGACACCGCGATGCCGATGAACAGCCCGGGCAGGGTGTCGAACACGAGCACGCCGAGCAGGGCGGCCAGGGCGGCGATCAGGTCGGCCCGCGCCGCGACACCGTAGATCCGCCCCAGCTCGGCCGAGTAGAGGCGGAACAGGCGCCGCAGGGCCTCCACGTCGACCAGCTCCACCACGGCAGCGATCACCACTGCGGCCAGGGTCGCCTCGGGCAGGTTCTCGAACAGCCCGGTGAGGAACAGCAGGGTCACGACCGTGAGCGCCGAGACGACCAGGCCCGAGAGCTGGGAGGCGGCGCCGGCCGCGCCGTTGACGGCGGTCTTCGACAGGCTGCCGGCGACGACCATGCCGGAGCTCAGCCCCGAACCGATGTTGGCGGCCCCGATGCCGACCAGCTCCCGGTCGGGGTCGATCGGGTAGTGGTCGCGCTGGGCGTAGGTCCGGGCCGCGGCCAAGCCCTCGCCGAAGGCCACCAGCAGCACCCCGGCCGCGGCGCTCACCAGGGCGCCATAGTCGGTCCAACCCATGTCGGGGAGCCCGAGCGACGGCAGACCGGAGTCGATGTGACCGACGATGGCGACGCCCCGGTCGTCGAGGCCGAGGGCCCCGACGAGGGCGATGCCGACGACGACGGCCACCAGCGGCGCCGGAGCCCGGGGCACGAACCGGCGGAGGAGGACGACGATGGCCAGCGAGGCCACGCCGACCGCCACCGTCGTCCCGTGCACGTCGCCCAGCTCACCGAGGAGGTGCCAGGCCTTTTCGAAGAAGGCGCCCTCGCCACCCTCGACCCCGACCAGCTTGGGCACCTGACCGATGATGATCGTGAGCGCCAGCCCGATGATGAAGCCCTTCAGGACCGGCTCGGAGATGAACGACGCCACGAAGCCGAGGCGGAGCACCCCCGCCGCCAGGCCGAGCACCCCCACCACCAGGGCCAGCCCGGCCGTCAGGGCCAGGGCGTCGGCGTCGGTGGCCAGGCCCGCGATGGCGGCGGCCGACAGCGCCGCGGTCGCGGCCATGGGCCCGACCACCAGGTGCCGGGAGCTGCCGAAGACGGCGTAGAGGAGCAGCGCCGGCACTGCGGCGTAGAGGCCGACGACCGGGGTGACACCGGCGATCCCGGCGTAGGCCAGCCCCTCGGGCACCAGGACCGCCCACACGGTCAGCCCGGCGACCAGGTCCCGGACGAGCCATCGTCGGTCGTAGCCGCGGAGCGACGCGAAGAGGTTGAGCCCACGCACGCTCCCATTCACCCCCGCCCCCGGCCCCGCCGCCTCACCCCCCTGGGGTGAACCCCCGCGACCCGTCGTCGTGGGCGCGGTTGCGGTCGCCGTCGCCCCTCCTCGCCGTCAGGCGAAGGTGCGGGCGAGGCGGAGGGCGGCCCCGGCGTCGGGGCCGGTGGCGGCGAGGGCGGTGGCATCGGCGGTCGCCCGCTGGGCGCCGACGGTGCACAGGTCGACGGCCGGGCCGGTGACGACGGTGGGCGCGTCGTCGGGGCCGAACGCCCACTCGGAGCCGTCGGGCGCGGTGAGGGCGAACCGCACCGCACCGGCCGGCTCGTGACCGCCGCGTGCGAAGGCGTAGGGGACGGTGCGCCAGACCAGGCGGCTGACGTGCCACAGCCGATCGGTCGGCGCCACGGTGACGCCCAGCCCGTCGGCCACGTCGCCGGTGTGGGCCCAGGCCTCGGCCAGGCGGGTGGTGG
>CAYQGF010000152.1:0-8168 GCA_964416885.1 uncultured Iamiaceae bacterium | reverse complement strand
GAGTGGTTGTAGGGGACGTCCTCGGCGAAGGTGCCGTTCTCGAAGGCCCGGCGGACCAGCTCGGGGTCGGTGACGCCGACGAACCAGAACACCGACGGGATGCCGGCCCGGGTGCCGAAGTGGCCGAAGTCCTCGCTGCCGGTGGCGACGGGGCCGGGCATCGAACGCTCGGGGCCGAAGTGCTCGCCGAAGGCGGCGGCCACGGCGGCGGTGGCCTCGGCGTCGTTGTCGACCACGGGCAGGGAGTAGCCCATCTCGATCTCGGGCTTCCGGGTGCAACCGGCGGCGTGGCACTCGCCCTCGACGATGCGCGTGATCACCTCGAGCACCTGGTCCCGGACGTGGGGCTGGAAGGTGCGGAGGCTGATCCCCAGCTCGGCGTGCTCGGCGATGATGTTCTCCTTGGTGCCGACCGCCAGGCGCCCCACGGTGAGCACCGCCGTCTCGGCCGGGTCGAGCTCGCGGGACACGACGGTCTGGAGCCGCATCACCGTCGAGGCCGCGAGCACCGCGGGGTCGATGGTGGTGTGCGGGGCCGAGCCGTGGCCGCCGCGCCCGTGGAGGGTGACCTCGATCGAGTCGCTGGCCGCCATCATCGGCCCGGCCCGGTGGAGGACCCAGCCGGCCGGGGCCGGGGCGGCGTGCTGGCCGAGGGCGACCACCGGCGTGCCGAAGCGCTCGTAGAGGCCGTCGTCGAGCATGGCGAGGGCGCCGGCGCCCAGCTCCTCGGCCGGCTGGACGACGAGCATCACCGTGCCGGCCCAGGCGTCGCGGTGGTCGGCCAGCAGGGTGGCGGCGCCGATCAGCCAGGTGGCGTGCATGTCGTGGCCGCAGGCGTGGGCGACCGGGACGTCGCGGCCGCTGGGGTCGACGCCCCGGGCCGTGCTGGCGTAGGGCAGGCCGGTGTCCTCCTCGACCGGCAGGGCGTCGATGTCGGCCCGCAGCAGCACGGTGGGCCCGTCACCGTTGGTGAGGGTGGCGACCACCCCGGTCTGGCCCACGTCGGTGGCGACCTCGTAGCCGAGCGCCCGGAGCCGGTCGGCGAGGATCCCGGCGGTGCGGTGCTCCTGGAAGGACAGCTCCGGGTGGGCGTGGAGGTCCTCGTAGAGCTCCCGCAGGTCGGGCAGGAGGGCGGGCAGAGCGTCGAACATGGGCCGACGGTACCGTCAGGGCGGTGACGGCGTACGAGGTCGGCGGCCGCACGGTCGAGATCACCCACCCCGACCGGGTGCTGTTCCCCGACGACGGGCTCACCAAGGCCGACCTGGCCGAGTACCACCACCGGGTCGCCGACGTGCTGGTGCGGCACCTGGCCGACCGGCCCGTGATGCTCCAGCGCTTCCCCGAGGGCATCGGCGAGACCGGCTTCTACCAGAAGGAGGGCGGGCGCGGCGTCCCCGGCTGGGTGCGGCTGTTCACCGTCCGCAAGGAGGGCGGGACGGTCAACCACCCGGTCGTCGACGACGAGGCCACGCTCCTCGCCCTCACCAACCTGGGGACCGTCTCCTTCCACCGCTGGCCGGCCCGGGCCGACGACATCGAGCACCCCGACCTGCTGCTGGTCGACCTCGACCCGTCGAGCGACGACTTCGACGACGTCCGACAGGCCGCCCGCTGGACCAGGGAGGTGCTGGAGGAGCTCGACCTCGCCGCCTACCTCCAGGTCACCGGGTCGCGGGGCATCCATGTCGTCACGCCGATCGAGCGGAGCGCGCCCACCGATGCGGCCGCCGCCTTCGCCCACAACGTGGCCCGGCTGCTCGCCCTCCGTCACCCCACGGCCCTGACCGACGCCGGCCGGAAGGCCAAGCGGAAGGGACGGCTGTACGTCGACGTCGCCCGCAACGGCTGGGCGCAGACAGCGATCACGCCCTATTCGGTCCGGCCCCGGCCGGGAGCGCCGGTCGCCACGCCGATCACGTGGGACGAGCTCGACGACCCCGACCTCCGCCCCGACGGCTTCACCGTGGCGACGGTCCCCGACCGGCTGGCCGCCGTCGGCGACCCCTGGGAGCACATGGCCCGTCACGCCCGCTCCCTCCCGTCCCGTTGGGAGCACCTGGCCCAGCTGGTCGCCGACGCCGGGTCATCCGATCGGTAGGGCCGGCCCACCCGTCCCGCTCGGGGCCCCACGGCGTACCGGTGATCGGATTCCCCCTCCGGAGGGGGAATCCGATCACCGGTTCGAGGGCGCGGCGGGGGCCCCACACCCCTGGGGGTGACCGGCCCGGGCCGACAGGGGCGGGAGTACGGTCCGGGGACATGACGGGCCAGGTAGGGACACCGACCGGCGCCGACGGGGGATCGGGGCCACCGGGCCCGGTCGCGCCGACCCCGCCACCGATGCCACCGCCGGCCGCACCGGCCACACCGACCGAGAGGTCGACGCCGGAGGACGTCCGCCGGGCCTGGCGCACGATCGCCGCCACCATCGCCGTCGGGCTGGTCGTCGACGTCGGGCTCCGGGGCGGGTTGGTGGGCATCGGCTCGGCCCTCGCCCTCGCCGCCGCGGCCATCGCCGCCGTCGTCGTGCTCGGCCCCCACCGCGAGCGGGTGACCCTGGCCGGGCTGACGATCGCCTCCGCCGCCGGCCTGGCCCTGTGGACCAGCCCGTGGGTCGTCCTCCTCGACTGGACCGCCGCCCTGGCCCTCCTGGCCCTGACGGCCACCGCGGCCCCGGACCGGCCGCTCCTCGGCCAGACGATCCCCTCGCTGGTCGCCCGGTCCTCGCTCCCGTGGGCTATCTCGCCGGCGACCGGGATCGCCGAGCCCATCGAGGTGGCCCGCACCCTGCACGCCCGGCCCAAGCCGGACCGGCCCGAGCGCGCCGCTCGGTCGCTGCCCCGCCACACCACGGCCGTCCTGCGGGGCCTGCTGCTGGCGGCCCCGATCATCGTGGTGCTGGGCCTTCTGCTGGGGTCGGCCGACGCCGTGTTCGCCTCCTTCTTCGACATGCCGACGCCGTCGTTCGCCGTCTCGCTCGAGGCCCTGGTCCTCCATGCGTCGCTGTTCTGCGTCGGGGCCGGAGCGATCGTCGTCATGGTCGGCAGCAACCGGATCGTGCGCCCGTTCGCGCCCTCGCGGCTGCGACCGTTGGGCCCGGTCGAGGCGCTCGTGGTGCTGCTGGGCCTGGCCGTGCTCTACGCCCTGTTCGCGGTGGCGCAGGTGGTGGCCGCGGTCGGCGGCGACGAGCGGGTGCAGGAGACCACCGGCCTCACCTACGCCGAGTACGCCCGCACCGGGTTCTTCCAGCTCCTCTGGGCCGCGGGGATCACGCTGGTCGTGCTGCTCGGCATCCGGGCCCTCACCCGGGAGGCCACGCCCCGCCCCGAGCAGGCGTTGCGGGCCACCTCGGCGCTCTGCTGCCTCCTCACCCTGGTGCTGGTCGGGGCCGCGATCCGACGGCTCGGCGTGTACCAGGACGCCTACGGCCTCACGATGCTGCGGCTGGCGTGCACGACCTTCGCCTGGTTCCTCGGGGCCGCCTTCGTCCTCCTCGCCATCCGCATGGTCCAACGCCGCAGCGCTCGGGACTGGCTGCCGGTCGCCGTGGCCGCCACCGCGCTCCTGGCCCTGGCCTGGTGGAACGTCTCGCAACCGGAGGCCCACGTCGCCCGCACCAACGTCGACCGGGCCGTCGCCACCGGCAAGCTCGACGTCGACTACGCCGACGGCATGTCCGACGACGCCCTCCCCGCCCTGCTGGCCGGGCTCGACCGGCTCCCGTCCGACGTCGCCTCCGACCTCCGGGCCCGGCTGTGCGAGCCGCCGGCCCGCGCCCCCTACTCCGACACCGACGGCTTCGAGGGCGGACGGACCCACGTGGAGCCCGAGGCCGACGGCTCGGTGCGCGTCGGCGGGGGCTGGGCCGGGTGGAACCGCTCCCGCCGGGCCGCGGCCGATGCGGTGGAGGCCTGCGCCATCGGCTGACCCCGCGTCGCCGGGAGCGAGCGACGGCCCGAGCGACGAGGCCGAGGGCCTTCCGGCGGTGGGGCTCGGGCCCGCCTAGGTTGCGGGCATGCGGGTGCTGGTGACGGGCGGGGGCGGGTTCGTCGGGTCCTACACCACCGCGGCGCTGGTCGCCGCCGGCCACGAGGCCCGTCTCCTGGTCCGCTCGCGGTCGCGGGCGCAGGCCGCCCTGGCCCGTCGAGGGCTGGCCGAGGCTGACGTCGAGCTGGTCGTCGGCGACATGGTCGACGCCACCGTGGTGGGCCGGGCCGCCGAGGGCTGCACGGCGACGATCCACGCCGCCGCGGCGATCGGCATGACGGGCCACGACGGCACCTCGGTGCTCGACGTCAACACCGTCGGCGCCCGCACGGTCGTCGACGCCGCCCTGGCCGCGGGGCACGACCCGGTGGTGCACGTGTCGAGCGTGGCGATCTTCGTCCCGCCGACCGAGCCCGTCATCGGCCCCGGGTCGCCGCTCGCCTCGCCCCGCACCGACTACGGCCGGTCCAAGGTGGTCACCGAGACCGAGCTGCGGGGCCACCAGGACGCCGGCGCCCCGGTCACGATCGTCTACCCCGGCGGCGTCATCGGCGCCGACCAGCCCCGCCTCGATGCCACCCTCGAAGGGCTGGTCGCGGCGCGCACCCAGGGCTGGCCCCGCACCACCGGCGGCGTGAACCTCGTCGACGTGCGCGACGTCGCCGCCGCCCTCGCCGCCACCCTGACCCCGGGGTCCGGGCCCCGGCGGTTGCTGCTCGGGGGCCACTTCCTCCCGTGGGCCGAGCTCGGCGCCCTGATGGACGACATCACCGGGGTGCGGGCCTGGCGGGCGCCGTTGCCCAAGCCGGTGCTGATGGCGTTCGCCGGGCTGCTCGACGGCGTCCGCCGCATCCGGCCCCTCCGCTACCCGCTCACCCGTGACGCCGCGGAGATCATGACCACGATGGTGGCGAGCGACGACTCCGCCACGCTGGCCGCGCTCGGCATCGAGCTGCGCCCGGTCCGGGGCTCGCTGGAGGACACCGTCCGATGGCTGGCCGCCGCCGGGCACCTCCCGGCCCGGAACGCCGGTCGCCTCGCCCCCCGCTGACCGGCGACACACAATGGGGTCTGACCCCATTGTGTGTCAGCGATCGGTCAGCGGTCGATCGGCTCGAGGAGGACGACGGTGACGCCGTCGACGGAGTCGGTCCAACGGCCGACCTCCCGGTGCGTCGGCGGTCGGGTGCCGGAGCGGCCGATCAGGCTGGGCAGCCGGTCGAGCTCGAGACGGCGGGCATCGCCGACGACCCACAGGCGGTCGACCGACCGGGCCTCGTTCCACCGCACGTCGTTGGGCGTCACGTCCGGCTCGAACCGCAGCACCCGGCCCAGCGGGCGGTCCGACGGCAGGAGGGCGACCGCGGCGGCCGGGTCGACGTCGCGCCACGCCGCCTCGAAGGGCGGACGGGTGGTCGCCTCCCGGGACAGGAGGACGACGTCCCCGGACCGCGCCTCGGTCGCGACCCGCTCGACCGCGAGCCGCCACCCGTCGGCCGGGCCGGTCTGGAGCTCGACGATCCCCCCCACCAGGCCGACGACCACCGCCACCGCCAGCACTGCGCCCGCGGCCCGTCGCCACGCCGCGACCCGAGCGATGGCGACGGCCATCAGCAGGGCGACCCCGAGTGCCGAGCCCACGCCGTAGCGCGGGATGAACGCCGGCCGGACCAGCGAGAGCCCGGCGAGGAGCACCATCGGCGCGAGGGCCCATGCGATCGGCACCAGCGCCCGGGCCCGCGCCCGGGGGGTCGGGGCCCGGGACGCGTCGACACCACACACCACGGCGCCGCCCAGCACGACGACCAGCAGGGCGCCGGCGACCCCGGCATGGGCGTGGAGGAAGCGCTCGACCGCGAAGCCGATCGCATCCCAGCCGAGCGGTGACACCCACTCCCCCACCTCGTCGGACGCGGTGCGGGCCAGGACCGCGGTCACGAGCAGCGCGGCCCCGACACCACGGGCGGCACGCCCCACGATCGCCCGGCCCGGCCCGGCCACCGCCACCACCGCGAGCTGGGGCACGAGCTGGAGGATGGTCAACCCGTGGGCGAACGGCAGGACGACGCACGCCACGGTGTGCACCCACCACCAGCGGCGGGCCCGGCGCTCCACCGACCCGTCACCGTCGACCGACCCGTCGCCGGCCCCGAGGCCGTGGTCGACCGCCAGCCAGGTCAGGGCCACCAGCGCCATGACCATGCCGTAGGCCCGAGCCTCCCGGGCATAGGTCCACCACATCGGCGACACCGCGACGAGGAGGCCGGTCAGGCCGGCCACGACATCGCCCCGCAACCGCCGGGCCACGGCGACGGCCAGGGCCAGGGCGACCAGCGCGGCGAGGACCGACAGGGCCCGCATCCACCAGACCGACTCCGACGCGACCATCCAGCCCCGCAGGACCGCGTAGTAGGCGCTCATGGTCCAGCTCGTCCGCGGCACCGCGTCGCCGAGCTGGTGGACGGCGCCGAGCGTGTAGGCCTCGTCGAGCCACAGCGCGTGCCGGTCGAGCCCGATCAGGGCGGCGACGGCCCCGACGGCCAGGCCCGGCCCGGCCAGGTGCCACCACGGTCGGGGCGGGCGGACCACGCCCTGCTCCACTGCGCCACCCGTGGCCATCCGCGGCGAGCGTACCGACGGGCGCCCCGAGGCCCGGAGTCGGCCGAGCGCATTGTTGCAGTGGTGGTGTAGGAAGATGCCATGAGCCTGATCGACCGCGAGGCCACCCTCGCTCGCTACCGGGCCGAGCGCGACAAGCGGCTACGAGACGACGGCAACGACCAGTACGTCGAGGTCGCCGGCGAGTTCGCCCACTACGTGGAGGACCCCTACGTCGAGCGGGTCGAGCGCGAGCCGGTCCACGACCACGTCACCGTGGCCCTGATCGGCGGCGGCTTCGCCGGCCTGGTCTGCGGCGCCCGGCTGAAGGAGGCCGGCGTCGACGACGTCCGCATCGTCGAGAAGGGCGGCGACGTCGGCGGCACCTGGTACTGGAACCGCTACCCGGGCGCCCAGTGCGACACCCACTCGTTCGTCTACATGCCCCTCCTCGAGGAGACCGGGCACATGCCGACCGAGAAGTACGCCCACGGCCCCGAGATCCTCGAGCACTCCCGGCGGATCGCCACCCACTACGGGCTCTACGACAACGCCCTGCTCCACACCGAGGTGAAGGAGGTCGAGTGGGACGACGCCGCCTCGCGCTGGGTGCTGCGCACCGACCGGGGCGACACCTTCACCGCCACCTTCGTGGTGTGGGGCACCGGCCCGCTCCACAAGCCCAAGCTCCCCGGCATCCCCGGGCTGGGCTCGTTCGAGGGCCACACGTTCCACACCAGCCGGTGGGACTACGACTACACCGGCGGGTCGGCCGACGGTGCGCCGATGGACCGGCTCGGCGACAAGCGGGTCGGCATCATCGGCACCGGCGCCACCGCGGTGCAGGTCGTCCCCCACCTGGCCCGGGCCTGCGGCGAGCTGTACGTGTTCCAGCGGACCCCGTCGTCGATCGACGTGCGGTCCAACCAGCCCACCGACCCCGACTGGTTCGAGGAACAGGTGCTGGAGCCGGGCTGGCAGGAGCGGTGGATCCGCAGCTTCACCGCGGTGCAGACCGGCAACTTCGGCCACGAGGACCTGGTGCACGACGGCTGGACCGACATCGTCCGCCGGGTGCGGGACAAGATCGTCTCCGACCCCGAGGCCACCTTCACGATCGAGTCGTTCCAGCAGGCCTTCGAGGACTGCGACTACGAGAAGATGGACGAGATCCGGGCCCGGGTCGACGCCATCGTCGAGGACCAGGCGACGGCCCAGGCCCTCAAGCCGTGGTACCGGCAGCTGTGCAAGCGGCCGTGCTTCCACGACGAGTACCTCCAGGCCTACAACACACCGACGGCCCACCTGATCGACACCGACGGCCGGGGCGTCGAACGGATCACGCCGGCCGGCGTCGTCGTCGGCGAGGTCGAGTACCCGCTCGACTGCATCATCTTCTCGACCGGCTTCGAGGTCGGGACGTCGCAGGCCCGGCGGTCGGGCTTCGACCCGGTCGGACGGGGCGGCGAGAAGCTGTCGGAGCACTGGGACGGCGGCATGCGCACCCTCCACGGGATGCACGTCCACGGCTTCCCCAACGCCTTCATCCTCCAGGCCGCCCAGGGCGCCAACCTGATCTC
>CAYQGF010000151.1:0-8246 GCA_964416885.1 uncultured Iamiaceae bacterium | reverse complement strand
TGGCCGAGTGGCCGGGCACGATCCTGCTCGTCAGCCACGACACCGACTTCGTCCGGGCCCTGGAGCCGGACCGGGCGCTCTACATGCCCGACGGCCAGGTCGACCACTGGAGCGACGACCTCCTCGACATGGTCGCCCTGGCCTGATCGGGGCGGACGTCAGCCGGTCGCGACGTCGATGACGAGGCGGGCCGGGCCGGCGAGGGTGGTGACCCGGAACGGCACCTGGGCGTCGACGCCGATGGCCCACGTTGACACGGCCTCGAAGTCGCCGGCCCGGACGACCTCCACGACCTGGCGTCCGGGCCCGGGGACGCGCCCCGGCCCCTCGTAGGTGGGACGGGGGGTCTCCCCGCTGAGGTCGTAGGTGGAGGCCGGCGACAGGCGGACGAGGAGGAAGGCGTCGCCCGCCACCGCGACGGTCTCGCCCGAGCCGTCCGAGGTGATCGGCGGGTCGACGTACGACACCGACCAGTCGGGCAGGCGGCCGTCGAGGAACTCGATCACCACCCGGTCGAAGCCGTCGTTGGCCCCGGTCCGGACGTCCCGGACCAATGCGATGGCATCGGCCCCGCCCTGTCCGCTCACGGGGCCGGTCGACGCGCCGGACAGGGCCGGGGGCGGTGCCGTCGTGGTCGTCGTCGGTGCTGTGGTGGTGGTCGGCGGGGTCGTGCTGGTGGTCGGAGCGGACGAGGCGGTCGGCTCCGGGGTGGTCGTCGAGGTCGACGCCGGCTCGTCCGGCCCGGTCGTGGTCGACGGAGCGGTCGTCGTGGTCGGGCCGGGGTCGTCGACGGTGTCGACCGTGTCGGGGCCGGGGCGGGAGACGGCGATCGCCACGGCCGCCACCGCCACGATCGCGGCGGCCGCCGCGACCAGGGCCGCCGACCGGCGCCGGGTGCCGCGGCGCGCCGCCCCGTCGGCGGCGACGAGGATGCGGTCGAGGGCGTCGTCGGCCGGCTCGGTGCGGTCGGCCCGCTGAGCCAGGGCGGCCCGCAGGCGGCGCTCCGTCGCATCCGCGGCATCCGCCGCCTCGGTCGCGTCGGTCGGGCCCATCGGCTCGTCGTCGGGGCCGGTCGTCATCGTCGTCCTTCCAGGATCGTGGCCAGGGCCTGGAGGCCCCGGTGGGCGTGGGTCTTCACCGAGCCGGCCGAGATGCCGAGGGCGTCGGCGATCTCGGCCTCGCGCAGGTCCATCCAGTACCGCAGGACCAGCACCTCCCGTTGGCGCACCGGGAGGGCCTGCAGGGCGTCGAGCACGGCCCGCTCGTCGTCGTGCTGCTCGGCCTCGGCCTCCGGCGACCCGGAGGTGCGCGACGGCACCGGACGCAGGGGTCGGGCCCGGTCGCGGACGACCCGCCGGCGCAGGTGCGACCGGGCCCCGTTGAGGACGGCGCTGCGCAGGTAGGCCGGCGCCTTGGGCCCGCTCACGTCGTCGAGGCCGCGGCGGATGACCGCGACGAAGGCGTCCTGCACCACCTCCTCGCACGTCGCCCGGTCGTCGACCAGCAGCGACGCCAGCTTGAGGAGCGGCCGGTAGTGGGCGGCGTAGAGCTCGACGATGGTGGCCCGCGTCGCCGCCCCTTCGTCGCCCATGGTCAACGGTACCGACGCCGGCCCACCCCCCACCGGGACGGCCACGCCGTCAGGGCCACCGGTGGGCGACGTCGACCACCAGGCGGGCCCGGCCTGCCTCCTCGATGGCGAACACCCGGAACGGCAGGCGGGCCCGTACCCCGAGCCCGAAGGTGGTCTGGCCCTCGAAGGTCCCCAGGAAGACGGCCTGGCGCAGCGTCGTGTAGCCCCCGACGGGCACCAGCTCACGGGGGTCGGCCGGCCTGAACGTCGGCGTCCCCTGGACGGTGTGGGCCGGGGCCCGGACGATCACCTCGATCGAGGCGCCGCCGCGCACCGCCACGGGGTCACCGGTGCCGGGCCCCGTCACCGGCCCGTACCGCACGTCCCACCCGCCGGCCGGCGCCGCGGCCAGGTCGATGACCACCCGGTCGAAGCAGTGGTGCCGGCCCGCCCGCACGGCCGTGATGGGGGACGTCGACATCCGCGGGAAGGCCTTGGCCCCCGAGCCCCAGGCGACGTCCCGGCAGTCGGCCCTGGTGCCACCGGGCGGCGCCGGGGGCAGGGCATCGCACCCGGCCCCGACCAGCACGGCCAGGGCGGCCACGACCGCCAGCGCCGCTCTCGTCGTCCGGCGCCGGACCGCTCCCGATCGTGTGCCCTCGCCCATGGTGACCTCCTCGTGGCCGGCCGCACCGGTCCGGTGCGACACCTTGCGACGGGACAGACGCCGCATGCCGCCGGGTGGTTGACACGGACCGACCCTGTTTCCCTCCACCTTTGGACGGACCCCGCACCATGCTGCGGGGTTCCGTACAAAGTTCGTGGGGGACGGCCCACTTCACGGGGCTGTGAGCGACCCGAAACCTGGTGGTCACACGGCCCGGCGACCCTGGGGCGGTGCCCGTCGAGCCGCTGCGCCCGCTCGCCGGGGCGACGGTGGGCATCACTGGGCACCGGCGGTGGGAGGAGCAGGCCGAGCTGCTGGAGCGTCGGGGCGCCCGCATCGTCCATGGGCCGGTGATGCGGACGGCGCTGCTCACCGACGGCGACGTCACCCTCGCCGCCACCCGGGAGGTCCTCGCCGCCCCGGTCGACGTCACCGTCCTGACCACCGCGATCGGGGTGCGGTCCTGGTTCGCGGCGGCCGAGAGCGTCGGGCTCGACGATGAGCTGCGCGCCGTGCTCAACCGCTCGCGCGTCGTCGCCCGGGGGCCGAAGGCCCTCCACGCGGCCCGGGCCGTCGGGCTGGAGGTGCGGTGGAGCGCGCCGAGCGAGACGACGGCCGAGGTCATCGCCACCCTGGCGCCCCGCGCCCTGGGCCAGCGGGTCGTGGTGCAGCGCGACGGCGGAGGCCCGGTCGTGGCCGAGGCCCTCGTCGCGGCCGGTGCGGCCGACGTGGTCGACGTCGGCGTGTACGAGTGGGCCCGGCCCGACGACGACCGGCCGGCCCGTCGCCTGCTCGACCTCACGGCCCAGGGCGACGTCGACGCCCTGACCTTCACCAGCTCCTACGCCGTCGGCAGTGCCTTCGACCTGGTCGACGACCCCGCCGCCCTGGTCGCCGCCCTCCGGGGCCCGGTGCTCGCCGTCGCGGTCGGCCCGGTGACGGCCGACGCCCTGCGGTCCCGGGGGGTCGAGCCGGTGGTCGAGCCGTCGACGGCCCGGCTCGGGGCCATGGTCCACGTCCTCACCCGCGCCCTCGCCGCACGGGCCCGCACCCTCGGCCACGACGGGCGGACGTGCACCTGGCAGGGGCGGCTCCTCGTGGCCGAGGACGGGACGGCCACCGAGCTCACGGCGGGAGAGGCCCGGTTGCTGCGCACCCTGGCCGAGCAGCGTCCCGCGGTCGTGGCCAAGGACGACCTCGCGGCGGCTGGCACCGACGGCCACGCGGTGGAGGCGACCATCGCCCGGGTCCGGGCCAAGCTCGGGCCGCTGGGCGCCGGCATCCGCACCGTCCGCCGCCGGGGGTACGCCTGCGACCTCGACGTCCGGGCCCCCATCGTGGGCACCGAGCGCCCGCCCGCCGAGCATGGTCAGCGCGCGACCCATCTGGTGGCGCGCTGACCATGTTCGGAGCCGGTCACGAGAAGGTGGTCAGCGCGCCACCTATCTGGTGGCGCGCTGACCATGGCCGAGGTGCGCCCCGTCAGTCGGTGGCGGTGGCGGTGACGACGGGGCCGGCGGCTGCGGCGACGGGGACCGAGGCCCGGGCCGGGCGGCGGCTCCCGATCCAGGCGTAGCCGAGCCCGACGACCAGCCCGCCGCCGACGATGTTGCCGGGCACGGTCCAGAGCAGGTTGCGGGCCAGGGCGCCCCAGCCGATCGAGCCGTCGAGGGCAGCGAGCGAGAAGGTCGTCATGTTGGCGACCGAGTGCTCGAAGCCGGCGCCGATGAAGGCCAGCAGGCCCCACCAGAGGACGGCCAGCTTGGCGCCGTCGGAGGTGGCCCGGGCCGCCATCCAGAGGGCGAGGCAGACGAGGGCGTTGCACAGCACGGCCCGCCAGAAGAGCTGGCCCCCGGTGGCGGCGGCCTTGGCCGCGGCGGCGGCCCCGACCACCTCGGCGATCGGGCCGGTGGTCGTCCCCCCGGCATGGACGGCGAGGGCCAGCAGGACCGACCCGACCAGGTTGCCGAACAACGAGAGCGCCCCGACCACCAGGGCGTCCCGGGCCCGGATGCCGCCCTTCCACCAGCCCTGGACCATCACCATCACGTTGCCCGTGAACAGCTCGGCCCCGGCGAAGACGACCAGGGTGAGGGCCAGGCCGAACACCGCGGCCTGGACGAGCCGGGCGGCCGCCGACCCCGCGGCGACCAGGGGGGCGCTGACCGAGAACAGGACGACGATGGCGACGCCCACGTAGGCCCCGGCCAGGGCCGAGGACAGCAGGTAGCGGGGGACGTCATGGGCGTTGGCCGCCTTGGCGGTGGCGAGCGCCGTGTGGTCGTCGAGGGCGGTGGGGATCGGGGTGGGCACGGTGTCTCCGGTGGGTCGGGAGCGGTTCGGTCGGTTCGGGTCGCTTGGGGCCGGTCTGGTCGGTCGGCGGGTCAGTGGTCGGCGCCGGCCACGGCGACCGGTACATCGGCGGGCCCGGCGCGTTCCGTGGACCGGTACCCGCCGTCGACGGCGGCGTTCCGCCCACGGTCCGCAGGTGGGTCGGCGGGCTCGGGGCCGACCTCCCAACGCCGGTCGAGGGCGGCCCGCACCTGGTTGGAGAAGGCGGTGAGGCCGATGCGACGGACGGTGCGGCCGAGGGTCTCGCCGTGGTGCCACAGCGCTTCCCAGGTGCCGATCACGGCGTCGACGGCGGTGCCCAGGTCGTGCTCGGCGACCCGGCCCACGACCTCGCCCAGCAGGTGGGACCCGAGGTCGGCGCCCAGGTAGACCTGGTAGCCGTCGGTCGTGCGGCCGTCGACCCGGACCTTGGAGCCGGCCAGGCCGATGTCGGCCACCTGGTGCTGGGCGCACGAGTTCGGGCAGCCGGACACGAACACCTTCAGCTCGGGGTGCCGCCGCAGCGAGCCTCGGGCCGACAGGCCCCGACCGGCGCCGGGGGAGTCGGTGATGCCGAGGGCGCAGACGCTCGCCCCGGTGCAGGCCCGGACCGCGGCGTGCTCGGTCTCGCCCAGGAGCCCGAGGCCCCGTTCGGCCAGGGCGGACCGGATGGTCTCGACGTGGGCCAGCGGGACGTTGCGCAGGGTGACGTTCTGGTCGCGGGTGAGGGTCAGGAAGCCGTCGGCGTAGCGGTCGGCCAGGTCGCACAGCAGCTCGACCTCGAGGGTGACGGCGTCGCCGAGGGGGAGGTCGACGGTCACCGAGGCCAGCCCGGCCCGGCGCTGGGGGCGGACGCCACGGCCCCAGCCGCGCGGTGGCGTCTCGGCCAGGATCTCCTCCCGGTCGGCCTCGGCGACCAGCTCGACCGGGGGCACGGGTGGGTGGGGCCGGGCACGGGCCCCAGCGAAGGCCGCCGCCCACCGGGCGCGCAGGTCGTCGGCCCCGAGCCGCTCGACGAGGAACTTGAGGCGCCCCTTGGCCGGCTCGTCGAAGTTCCCCTCGGCGACGAAGACGTCGACGACCGCCTCGACCGCGGCGAGCACGTCGTCCCGGGCGACGAACGGCGCCAGCAGCACGCCCAGCGCCGGCGCCTTGCCCAGGCTGCCGCCGACCCACACCTCGTAGCCGGGCACGCCGTCGACGACCATCGACACCAGGCCGATGTCGTTGACCAGGGCGTCCTCCCGGCAGCGGGGCGAGCCGCCGAGGGCGACGTTGAGCCGGCTCGGCAGCGTCACGTTCAGCTCGTCGGACCGGGCCACCAGGGCGTCGGAGATCATGCGGGCGTCGGGGAAGCAGTCGAAGGGCTCGTCGAGGCCGACGCCGGCGTCCTCCGACGACATGACGTTGCGGAGGGTGTGGCCGCAGGCCGACCGGGTGCTCAGGCCGTAGCGGTCCAGCTCGGCGAGGAGGGCCTCGACGTCGCGGTCGCGCACCCAGTGCAGCTCCAGGTTCTGGCGGGTCGTGAGGTGGATCCAGTGCTCGCCGTACCGGGCCGCGACCCGCGCCGCGCCCCGGGCCCGGGCCGTGGGGATGACGCCACCGGGCACCCGGATGCGGACCATGAACACGTGGTCCTGGAGCTGCGTGCAGATGCCGTGGGTCTTGAGGGCGTAGCGGTCCTCGGGCGTCAGCCAGCCGTCACCCTCGACGGAGAGGCGGGCGATGTCGACGGGCAGGCCGGCGCGCTTGGCGGCCGGGATGTTCGGCGGGGGCATGGCGGCGACGGTACGGACGCCCCGTGACGCCCGGGTTTCCCACCCGGGACGGTTGCCTCACCGCCCCCGGACCCGGCCCGTGAGGTTCGGCCCCCCAACCTTGGACGGACCCCGCATCATGCTGCGGGGTTCCGTACAAAGTTGGCGGTCACCAGATGCGGATGCGGTCCTCGGGGGCGAGGTACATGCCGTCGCCGGGCCGGACGTCGAACTCGTCGTGGAACTCGGTGAGGTTGCGGACGATGTTGGCCCGCAGCTCCGGCGGGGCGTGGGGGTCGATGGCCAGCCGGCGGATGCGCTCCTCGTCGCGGGTGGCGGTGCGCCACACCTGGCCCCACCCGAGGAACACCCGCTGGCGACCGGTGAGCCCGTCGATCTCCGGAGCCTCCTCGCCCTGGAGCGACAGCTCGTAGGCGGCCAGGGCGATGCCGATGCCACCGAGGTCGCCGATGTTCTCGCCCACGGTGAGGCCGCCGTTGACGTGGTGGTCGGGCAGGCCGTCGAGCTCGAAGCCGTCGTACTGGGCGATCAGGGCCTGGGTGAGGGCGTCGAAGGCGGTGCGGTCGTCGTCGGTCCACCAGTCGGCCAGGTTGCCGTCGCCGTCGTAGCGGCTGCCCTGGTCGTCGAAGCCGTGGCCGATCTCGTGGCCGATGACGGCGCCGATGCCCCCGAAGTTCATGGCGTCGTCGGCCTCGGGGTCGAAGAACGGCCAGCGCAGGATAGCCGCCGGGAAGACGATCTCGTTCATGCCGGGGTTGTAGTAGGCGTTGACCGTCTGGGGGGTCATGTGCCACTCGTCGCGGTCGATCGGCTGGCCGATCTTGGCCAGGTTGCGGTCGGACTCGAACGCCGCCGCCCGCCGCACGCTGCCCAGCAGGTCGGCCCGGTCGACCTCCAGCGCCGTGTAGTCGCGGAAGCGGGCCGGGTAGCCGACCTTGGGCGTGAACCGGTCGAGCTTGTCGAGCGCCCGCTGCCGGGTCTCGGGGGTCATCCACTCCAGTGCGGAGATCCGTACCCGGTAGGCCTCGACCAGCCAGCCGACCAGCCGGTCCATCCGCTCCTTGTGCTCGGGAGGGAAGTGGCGGGCGACGTACAGCTCGCCGACGGCCTCGCCCATCGCCGCCTGGACCACCTGGACGCCCCGCTTCCAGCGCTCCCGCAGCTCGGGGATGCCCGACAGCCGGGTGCCGTAGAAGGCGAAGTTCTGCTCGACGAACCGGCTCGACAGGTACGGCGAGGCGGCCCGGACGTGGTGGAAGACCAGCCATGCCTTCCAGTCGTCGAGGGGCACCTCGGTGAGCAGCCGGGCCGCGGCCTCGATCGCCGAGGGCTGGCGGACGACGACCTCGGCGAAGGCGGCGTCGGGCGCGGCCAGCCCGTCGAGGTAGCCGACCCAGTCGAAGCCCGGCGTCATGGCCTCCAGGGCCACCCGGTCGCGCTTGTTGTGGGTCGCGATGGCGTCGCGGCTGTCGACCGCGCTCCAGTGGGCCTCGGCCAGCGCCGTCTCCAGGGCCATGACCCGGGCCGCGGCCTCCTCGGGGTCGGGCTGGTCGACCGACCGCAGCACCGTCTCCAGGTGCTCGACGTAGGCGGCCCGGACCTCGGCGTGGGCGTCCTCGCGGTAGTAGGCCTCGTCGGGGAGGCCCAGCCCGCTCTGGACGACGTTGACGATGTAGCGGGTGGCGTCGTCGCCGTCGTTGTCGACGAAGAAGTCGATCACGCCGGGCGAGCCGTGGCGCTGGAGCCGGCCCAGCAGGGCGACGAAGGCGTCGACGGTCTCGACGCCCCGGACATCGGCCAGGTCGTCGGCCAGCGGCTCGGCGTCGCGCCGCTCGACCTCGTCGACGGCCATGAACGCGCCCCACAGGTCGCCGACCTTGCGCTCCGGCGTGCCCGG
>CAYQGF010000150.1:0-8246 GCA_964416885.1 uncultured Iamiaceae bacterium | reverse complement strand
CTCGACGTCAAGGGCCAGGTCGCGCCCCGCCCGATCGGCGTCCTGCTCGGGCTGGAGGCCACCGCCAACCCGTTCCTGGCCTGCTCCTCCTACGGCGAGGTCGCCGGGCTGCCCCTGGCCGAGCGGGTGGCCGCGCTCCGCGACCCCGACCGCAAGGCCCGCATCCTGGCCGAGCACGCCCGGTTGCTGGAGACGTTGCCGGAGGGGATCTTCCGCTCGATCGTCGGCGGGTTCGACGTCACCTTCGAGATGGCCGACCCGGTCGACTACCAGGTCGACGCCTCGTGGTCGGTCGCCGCCGCGGCCCGGGCCGCCGGCCTCGACCCGGCCAGCCACGTCTACGACCTGCTGCTCCAGCGGGACGGCACCCAGCTGCTGTACCTGCCGCTGTTCAACTTCGCCCACGGGTCGCTGGCCGACGTCCACGAGATGATCACCTCGCCGCTGTCGCTGTTCGGGCTGTCGGACGCCGGCGCCCACTGCGGGGCGATCTGCGACGCCAGCAGCACCACGTCGTTCCTCACCGTCTGGGCGCGGGACCGCCGCGACGGGCCGCCGCTGCCGGTCGAGCAGGTCGTCCACCACCTCACCCGGCGCACGGCCGAGCACGTCGGCTGGCTCGACCGGGGCCTGCTGGCGCCCGGACTGGTGGCCGACGTCAACCTGATCGACCTCGACGCCCTCGGCTGCCCGCCGCCCCGCATCGTCCACGACCTCCCGGCCGGTGGCCGTCGCCTGGTGCAGGACGCCACCGGCTACGTCATGACGGTCAAGGCCGGCGTCCCGACCTTCGAGGCGGGCGAGCACACCGGCGCCCTCCCCGGCGGCCTCGTCCGCGGCGCCCGCCCCGCCCCCGTCTGAGCGGCGCGGCCGAGCCCGGTCAGCGCGGCCGGGTCAGCCAGAAGACGAAGGCATCGGCGTCGAGGGCGGCCTCCCGTCCATCGGGAGCCAGGACCGCGCTCACCTCCAGCCCGGCGGCCTCGGCCCGCGCCCGGAAGCCGTCCTGGGTGTGCCAATGGAGCACCCACTCGCGCTCGAGCACCTCGTCGCCGTCCTCGTAGCGGAGCACCACGGCCTGGGTGCGGGCGACGTCGTCACGGCTCGCGGCCACCCGGGTGAGCCGCATGGTGCCGGTCTCGGACACCTCGCCGACCCTGTCGCCCTCGTCGTCGGGCACGAACAGGGGGACCAGGGCCGACCCGCCGGGCTTGAGGTGGTCGTGGATGCGGGCGAGGGCGGCCGCCACCAGGTCGTCGTCGAGCACGAGGTTGAAGGTCGGACCGGCCAGGTAGATCGACCGGTAGCGGCGGCCCAGGTCCATCGCCTCCATGCGGGTGTGGTGGAGCGTGACGGCGAGGTCGCGGTCGGCGGCGCGGGCCCGGGCCCGGTCGAGCATGTCGGCCGAGCTGTCGAGGCCTTCGACATCGAGGCCGGCCGCGACCAGGTCGAGCAGCGGGTCGCCGTCGCCGCACCCGAGCTCGAGGGCGGGCTCGCCGACGGTCCGAACGAAGGCGGCGTACGGCGCCGGGTCGGGGTCGACCGACCGCAACGGTGCGTAGAGCCGGGCCACCAGCCCGGTGTAGAAGTCGGCCGGATCGGTCATGGGGCAAGCAGCCCTTCGATGGCGGTGACGACCTCGTCGGGGTGGGTGACGATGCCGAGGTGGGAGCTCGGCACCTCGGCGCCGAGCAAGCCGAGGGCGTCGGCGCGGTCGGCGTCGGCCCGGTAGGCGTCGCTGAGCAGAAGGTAGGCGCCGTGGACCGGCACCCGGGCGGGGGGTCGGGGCGCCTCGTAGAAGGCCAGCGGGGCCCGGGGCTCGTCGGCTTCGATCGCGGCCCGTCGCACCGGGTCCGGCACCGACCCGGCCAGCAGGTCGGGGCCGAACCAGGTCGACCACGGCGGCAGGACACCATCGACGGCGAGCGAGCGCAGCCGGCCGACGAACGGGTCGGGGCCGTCGGCGGGCAGCCCGGCGTCGACGAACACCCGCCGGGCCGTCGTGGCGACCGCGGCCAGCAGGGGGCCGGCCCCGCTGTGGCCGACGACGGCGTCGATGTCGTCGACGGCCGGGCCGACAGCGGTCGCCACGGTGTCGACGAAGGCGCCCGGGTCGCCCGTCGCGACCGCGTCCCGGAGGTCGGGCACGACGACCTCGTGCCCCCGCCCGGTCAGGGCGTCCGCCACCCATCGCCAGGTGCTCGGGCCCAGCGCCGGGGAATGGACGAGCACGACGCGCACGTCCGCCAGCGTGGCAGGCTGCGGCGGTGACGGGGGACGAGGTGTGGGCCGGGGTGGACGGACCCTGGCGGCGGGCGGTGGAGCTGGCGTGGGAGGCGTTCGTCGGGGGGTCGATCGCCGTCGGCGCGGTCGTGCTGGGGCCCGACGGCGACGTCATCGCAGAGGGTCGGAACCGCTCGGGCGAGACCGTCGGCCCCGCCGGCCAGGTCGTCGGGTCGTCGATCGCCCACGCCGAGGTGAACGCCCTGGCCGGTGTGCCGCTGGGGACGCCGGGCCCGACCACCCTCCTGTCGACGCTCGAGCCCTGCGTGATGTGCACGACGGTGTGCCGTTTCGGTCTGCTCGAGCACGTCCGCTACCTCGCCGTCGACCCGATCTGGGCGGGCGCCGAGCGGATCGCCGAGCTCAACGCCTTCTACGCCCGCCGGGACCCCACCCGGCAGGCGGTCGACCTCGGCCGGGTGTCGACCTGGTGCGGGGCGCTGGCCCTCCTCAGCGGGTCCCACCAGCGGGCCCGGCGGGCCGGCACCGACATCGCCGCGGCCCACGCGGCCAGCCCGGTGACCGCGGCCTCGCCCTACGCCGACGCCGCGACCGTGCTCATCGACGCCGGCCTGGCCCCCGACACCGACCTCACCCTCGACCGGGCCCTGGCCGCCCACCTGTGAAGCCCCGCCCCGGGGGTCAGGCGGGGCGCGGGGTGCGGAGGGCGAGGGTGGCGGCGATGGCGGAAGCGGTGACCGTGAAGGCGGTGACGTTGGTGGCGATCAGGGCGGCTTTGCCGATCGACGGGCCGTCGTCGAGCCAGAGGGCGAAGCCGACCACCCGCGACGGTCGCCGGCGTGCTGTGGTAAGCCTCCGGGCGGCGCATCGGTGACGGGGAGCCGCGGGTGGAAGATGGGCGAGCGAACGTTGCCCGCTCGGCCGCGGGCAACCCCCAGGTCCGGCGGTTCGTCGGGTCGCACCTGCTGGCCGTCGTCGCCGAGTACGCCGTCGTCGTCGCCACCCTGGTCGACGCCCACCAGCGGGCCGGCACCCGGGCCACCGGGCTGGCGTCGGTCGCCATCCTGCTGCCGGGCGTCGTCGGCGGGCCGGTCGCCGGGCTGCTCACCGCGACCCGCCGGGCGGGCGCCGTCCGCCGGGCCGGGCTGGCGGTGCAGGCCCTGGCCTACGCCGCTGCCGGGGCCGGCGCCGCGGCCGGGCTGCCCGTCCCGGTCGTCGTGGCCTGCGTCGTCGTCGGGCTGGCCGCGGTGTGCACCCTGCGACCGGCCGGCGCGGCGCTGCTGCCGGCCGTCGTGCGGTCGTCGGGCGAGCTGACGGTCGGCAACCTGTGGGTCTCCTACTGCGAGAGCGCCAGCGCCCTGCTCGGGCCGCTCCTCGCCGGGGTGCTGCTGGCGGTGGGCAGCCCGGCCTGGGCGCTGGGCGGGGCGGCCGTGGCGGTGCTCGCCGCCACCGTGCTGTCGACGATCAGGGCGACCGACGGGCCGGCCCCGGTGGCCCGGGCCGCCCCTGGGCGCGGCGCCGACGACGGTCACCGGCGTGGTCGATCGGTCCCGGTCGGTCGGGCGGTGGCGGCGGTCCTGCGGTCGGAGCCGGCGACCCGGGGCGTGCTCGGCGTGGTGTTGGCCCGCTACGTCGCCCTCGGCGCGCTCGACGTCGCCCTCGTCGTCCTGGCGCTCGACGAGATGGGCCTCGCCGGCTCGGGAGCCGGGCTGCTCAACGCCCTCGTCGGGGTGGGCGCGGTGGTCGCCGCCGGCGTGGTCACCGTCGTGGCCCGACGGGGCCGGCTGGCCCCTGGCCTGCTGGCCGGGCTGGCGGTGGCCGTCGGCGGTTGCCTCGTGCTCGGTGGCCGGCCGCTGTTGGCGGTGGCCCTCGTCGCCCTGCCCGCCCTCGGCACCGGGGTCACGGTGATCGACGGGCTGGGCCGGATGCTGCTCCAGCGCTCGGTCGACCCCCGCCACCTCGGCCCCCTGTTCGCGGTGCTGGAGACCGTCGCCGGGCTGGGGATGGTGGCCGGTTCGGTGCTGGCCCAGGTCCTGATCGGTATCGGTGGCGCCGACCTGGCCCTGGTCGGGCTGGCCGTGGTCCTGGTCGCCCTGCTGGCCGGTGCCGGCCCCGCCGCCCGGCGGGCCGACCGGCGCGCCGACGTCCCGGTGGTCGAGATGAGCCTGCTGCGGGCGCTGCCGATGTTCGCTCCGCTCGGCCCCGTCGCCCTGGAGGCCCTGGCCCGGTCGGCCCGGGAGGTCGAGGTGGCCGACGGCGAGGTCGTCATGGTCCAGGGCGAGCCCGGCGACGCCTTCTACGCCGTGGTCGACGGCGCCCTCGACGTGGTGATGAGCGGTGCCCCTGTCCGCACCGCGACCCGGGGCAGCTTCGTCGGCGAGGTCGCCCTGCTGGCCGACGTCCCCCGCACCGCGACCGTCACCGCCCGGGGCCGGACCGACCTGCTCGCCATCGACCGGGTCGACTTCCTCGTCGCCGTCACCGGCAGCGACACCTCACACGCCGCGGCGTGGGGCGTGGTCCGGGCGCTCCAGCTCGACGCCGAGGTCGAGGCGCCGTCGGGCCTGGCCCCCGGGGCGGTGTGATGGACGCCCCGACGCCGCTCACCGTCCGGGGCCTCCTGTTCGCCGACGTGGTCGGGTCGACGGAGCTGCGGAGCCGGCTCGGTGAGGACCGGGCCGACCTCCTGCGCCGTCACCACGACGAGGTGATGGACCGGGTCGTCGCCGACCACGGGGGCACGGTCCTCCGCTGGACCGGCGACGGGATGAAGGCCTCCTTCCCCAGTGCCTCGGCGGCCCTGACCGCGGCCCTCGACCTCCAGCGCGCCGTCGCCCGCTACCGCCACCGGCCCGACGCGGTGGCCGACCTGCGCGTGCGGGTCGGCGTCAGCGCCGGCGAGGTGGTCACCGAGGGTGGCGACGACCACGGTGTGGCCGTCGTCGAGGGGGCTCGCCTGGAGGCGTTGGCCGCGCCCGACGAGGTGCTGGCCACCGACCTGGCCCGGCAGCTCGGGCACCGTCGTGTCGCGGCCCGGTTCGAGGACGTCGGCCCGCGTCGGCTCAAGGGGCTCGACGAACCGGTCGCGGTGGTGCGGGTCGTCGACACCCGCCCCGAGGTGGCCTCCGTCGCCGTCCCCAAGGCGCTGGAGGTCGACCGGCGCTTCCCGCTCGTCGGTCGGGCCGACGAGGTGGCCCGGGCGCTGGCGGCGTGGCGGGCGGCCCGCGACGGCACCACGCGGGCCCTGCTGGTCGCCGGCCAGCCCGGCATCGGCAAGTCGCGGCTCGTGGGCCAGGTCGCCGAGCGGGCCCACGACGAGGGTGCGCTGGTGCTGGCGGGGGCGTGCGACAGCGACCTCGCCGTGCCCTACCAGCCGTTCACCGGGGCCTTCGATGCCGTGGTCGGCCTCGACGAGGACCTCCGGCGCGCCGTGGTCGACGGTGCCGGGCCCCTCGGGCCGCTCTTCCCGGCCCGGCGGGGCGGACGGGGTGACGACGTGGGCCCGGCGGCGCGCTTCGAGCTGTTCGACGCCGTCGGTGCCCTGCTGAGCCGGCTGGCCGCCGACCGGCCGGTGGCCCTCGTCCTGGAGGACCTCCACTGGGCGACGAGCGCGACCGTGCACCTGGTCCGCCACCTGGTGCAGGACGCCGCGGTGCCCGGGCTGCTCGTGGTGGCCACCTACCGGGCCGAGGAGGTCGACCCGTCCCACCCGCTGTACGGCGTGCTCGCCGAGTCCCGCTCGGCCCCCGCGGTGACCCGGGTGGAGCTCGCCCCCATCGACGTGGCGGCGGTCGAGGAGCTGGTCGCGGCGCGTCTGCCGGCGGCGGCGCCCGCGGCCCGGCGGGCCTTCGCGGCCCGGGTCTGCGAGGAGGCTGCGGGCACGCCGTTCTTCGCCTGCGCCATCGTCGACCACCTCTCGACCGACGGCACCCTCGCCCACGTCGTGGGCGACGGTGACGGCGGCCGCACCCTGCCGGTCCCCGACGCCGTGCGCGACATCGTCGGTCACCGCCTCGGCCGCCTGGCGCCGGGGACCGCCGACGTCCTGGCGTCGGCGGCGGTGCTCGGCCAGGGCTTCGACCTCGACGTGCTCTCCGAGCTCGTCGGCCGCTCGCCCGAGCAGGCCCTCCTCGCCGTCGAGGAGGGCGAGCGCGGCGCGCTGGTCCAGGAGGTGGACGTCGGGCGCTTCGCCTTCGCCCACGCCATCGTCCGCTCGGCCCTGCTCGCCACCCACAGCGCCACCCGTCTGGCCCTGGTGCACCGGCGGGCGGCCGAGCTGCTGGAGGCGCGTCGGCCCCACGACCACGACGAGCTGGCCCGCCACTGGCTGGCGGCCCGCGAGGAGGCCCGGGCCACCGAGCACCTGGCCCGGGCGGCGGAGCGCGACATGGAGGCCCTGGCGTTCGAGTCGGCGGCCGAGCGCTACCGCCAGGTGCTGGACCACCACGCCCGTCGGCCGCCGGCCGACCCGCTCGTCGAGGCCCGGGACCGGCTCGGTCTGGGCCTGGCGCTGCGGGCCATGAGCCGCGTCGACTACCTCCCGGAGGTGGAGGAGGCGGGCCGGCGGGCCCGTGCCCTGGGCGATGTCGACCTCACGATCGACGCCGCGATCGCCAGCCTGTGGCCCGGCACCTTCTTCATCACCGCGGGCCGGACCGAGGAACCGCTGATCGAGCTGTGCGAAGCGGCCCGGAGCGTCACCGGCCCCGACGACCCGCGCCGGCCCACCGTGCTGGCCACGCTCGCCGCCCAGCTCACCTTCGCCGATGCCCGTGACCGGCGGGTCGCGCTCCTCGACGAGGCGCTGGACCTGGCCCGCGGGCTCGATGACCCGGACCTGGTGGCCCGGGTCCTGATCGCCGAGTACCTGACGGCCTGGGACCCGACGACGATCGTCCGCCGGGGGGAGGTGGCGGCCGAGCTGACCGAGATCGCCCGGACCAGCACCATGGCCGACGTGCAGTTCTTCGCCGGCTTCTTCGCCGGGGTCGGCGCGGCCGAACGGGGCGAGGTGGCCGAGGCCCGGTCCCGGCTGGAGGCGCTGGCCCCGGTGGTGAAGGCCTCGAGGAACGCCTACTTCGGCTTCCTGCGCGACCGGCTGCTCGTCTCGCTCGACCTCCTCGCCTGCGCCCCCGACGTGCAGGACGCCATCGACGCCCTGGCCGCCCGCTACGAGGGGACCCACGCCGACACGGCCGGCACCTGGGCCCTCCAGACCGGGGGCGTGGCGTTCCAGCAGGGTCGGTTGGCCGACCTGGTCCCGGTGCTCCAGGGACTGGTCGAGGAGTCGGTGCTGGCCCCGGTCTGGCGGGCGCCGCTCGGGCTGGCCCTGCTGGCCGGCGGCGACCGGGACGCGGCCGAGCAGGTCCTGGACGGCTCGTCGGAGCCCCACCTCGACTACTTCTGGACCACGGTCGTGCAGACCCGCGCCGAGCTGGCCGTCGGCCTCGGCCGGCTCGACCACTGCCGGGCGCTGTACGACACCCTCCTCCCGCACCGGGGCCTGCTCGGCATCACCGCCTCGGGGTCGCTCGCCTACGGCCTGGTCGACACGACGCTCGGGCTCCTCGCCGTCGCCCTCGGCGACCTGGAGGCCGCCGTCGCCCTGCTGCGGGGGGCGGTCGCCACCGCCGATGCCATGGCCGCGCCCTACGAGGGGGTCAAGGCCCGGCGGGCCCTGGCCGAGGCCCTGGCGGCGCAGGGTGCGGACGGTTCGGACGTCGCCGAGGTCGTCGCCGGGGCCCGATCGGTCGCCCTCGCCCATGGCTTCGCCGGTGAGCTGGCGGTGCTGGGGGGCCTCGGCGCCGCACCCTGACCGCCGGGTCAATCCGGGGGGCTACGGTGGTTGGGACCGAGGTCACATGCCGGGAGACGTCCGATGAGCCAGACCGCAGCCGCCGCACCCCCTCCCGCCGAGGTGCCGCCGGTGCCCGACCGGGCCGAGGTCGACGCCACCTGCAAGGTCATCACCGACCACGCCGACCGCATCTTCCTCTGGGACTACG
>CAYQGF010000149.1:0-8361 GCA_964416885.1 uncultured Iamiaceae bacterium | reverse complement strand
AGCCCGGCGAACAGCTCGAGGTTCCCCCGCACCGACACGGTCGGGTAGATCCCGGTCTCCTGGGCGGCCAGCCCGACCGCCGAACGGGCGGCCCGGCCCCCGCGCACCACGTCGAGGCCGGTCACGCGGACCGAGCCCGCATCGGGCGAGCGCAGCCCGGCGATGATCGAGACCAGCGTCGTCTTGCCGGCGCCGTTGGGACCGAGCAGGCCGCAGACCTCGCCGGTCGCCACCGAGAGGCTCACCCGGTCGAGCGCGACCCGGTCGCCGTAGCGCTTCACGACCCCCTCGACCTCGAGCACGGCCTCGTCCCCCGACACGTCCGTGAGCGTGCCACACCCCCGGGCGGGCCCCGTCGTGACTTTCGACCGGTCGCCACCCTCGACCGGCCGACGCGGCCGGCGCCCCGGTTCAGCCCAACTTGCGCTTGAGCGACCGGACGAAGATCGTCGGGATGTCTCGCGCCGAGGCGGCCGGAGCGGCCTGCTGCCACGTGTCCCAGAGCACCGGATGGACGACGTCCACGGGGTGGCCAGCCGTCGAGCCCGTCCTCCGGAAGAAGTCCGGGTCTCCGAAGAGCAACAGGTTCTGCCGGTACCAGAACGCGATGTCCGGGTCGTCCCAGATCTTCCAGCGCAACGTGTCGACGCATGCGTAGCCCACCGACTCGAAGAGCGACGCCCAGTACGTCGGCCATCGTTCGTTGACGTGGCCGGGCCCGCCCTGGCCGGGGATGGCCGCCGAGAAGGCGACGGTCCCGGCCAGGTCGGTCAGGCTGCGGACCAAGGTCTCGGCGGATCCCTCCGGGAGGTGCTCCGCCACCTCCAGGCAGACGGCCAGGTCGAACCGTCGTCCCAGTGTGAACGGTCGCGTCAGGTCGCCGTGGCGATAGCACTCGTCGGGGAGCGCGAAGCCCTTCGGAGGGGCGGTCTCGCCGTCGACCCCGACGAGCGCGTCCTCCGGCACTCCTCCGTCGCGGAACGCCTTCGTCCAGGCGCCCGCTCCACAGCCGACGTCGATGACCGACGTCGCATCGGTCATCTCCAGCAGCAGGGGGACGACCCGCTCCGCCGACGGCGCCGCCAACGGGTGGTCTCCGTAGTGATCGCGGATCATCGGATCAGATGTCGTAGTAGAGGGTGAACTCGTAGGGGTGGGGGCGGAGGCGGAGGGCGTCGACCTCGTGGGTGCGCTTGTAGGCCACCCAGGTGGCGAGGAGGTCGTCGGTGAAGACGTCGCCGGCGCGGAGGAAGTCGCTGTCGGCCTCCAGGGCGTCGAGGGCCTCCTCCAGCGAGCCGGGCACCTGGGGCACGCCGGCCAGCTCCTCGGGCGGGAGGTCGTAGAGGTCCTTGTCGACCGGCTCGGGCGGCTCGATCCGCTTCTCGATGCCGTCGAGCCCGGCCAGGAGCATGGCGCTGAAGGCCAGGTACGGGTTGCAGGTGGAGTCCGGGCAGCGGAACTCGACCCGCTTGGCCTTGGGCGACAGGTTGGCCAGCGGGATGCGGCACGACGCGGAGCGGTTGCGCTGGCTGTAGACGAGGTTCACCGGCGCCTCGTAGCCCGGCACCAGCCGCTTGAAGCTGTTGGTGGTCGGGTTGGTGAACGCCAGCAGCGCCGGAGCGTGGTGGAGGATGCCGCCGATGTACCAGCGGGCCAGGTCGGACAGCCCGGCGTAGCCCGTCTCGTCGTAGAACAGCGGCTCGCCGCCCTTCCACAGCGACTGGTGGACGTGCATGCCCGAGCCGTTGTCCTCGAACACCGGCTTCGGCATGAAGGTCAGGCTCTTGCCGGCGGCCCAGGCGGTCTGCTTGCAGACGTACTTGAACGTCATCAGCTTGTCGGCCATCGACAGGAGGGTGTCGTAGCGGATGCCGATCTCGCCCTGCCCGCCGCTCGCCACCTCGTGGTGGTGCAGCTCGACCGGGACGCCGACCTCCTCCAGCTTCAGCGTCATCTCCGAGCGCAGGTCGTGGAGCTGGTCCATCGGCGGCACCGGGAAGTAGCCCTGCTTGGTCCGCGGCTTGTAGCCGAGGTTGGGCTGCTCGTCCCGACCCGTGTTCCACTGCCCCTCCACCGAGTCGACGGCGTAGAAGGACGAGTTGGCCCGGGTCTCGAACCGCACGTCGTCGAAGACGAAGAACTCGGGCTCGGGACCGAAGAAGGCGGTGTCGGCCACCCCGGTCGAGAAGAGGTGCTGCTCGGCCTTGCGGGCGATGTGGCGGGGGTCGCGGGAGTAGCTCTCGCCCGTCATCGGGTCGGCCACGAAGCAGTGGAGGACGTAGGTGGGGTGGCGGAGGAACGGGTCGAGGTAGCCGGTGTCGGGGTCGGCCACGAGGATCATGTCCGACTCCTGGATCTGCTGGAACCCCCGCACCGAGCTGCCGTCGAAGGGGTGGCCGGTGTCGAAGTGGGCCTCGGTCAGCTGCGACGCCGGGATGGTGACGTGCTGCATGACACCGGGCAGGTCCGAGAACCGGAAGTCGACGAAGGCGACCCCCTGGGCCGCGATGTCGTCGAGGACCTCCGCCGGCGTGCGCTGCTCCACGGGTGTTCCTCCTGGGGTCGAACGGGCCGCCCGACCCTACTGGCGGGGCGCAGCCGGCCCGGTACGGTGAGGGCACGATGATGCGCCGCCGAGGCCGGAGCCGACGCGGGGGCGGGTCGGCCCCCGATCCGTCCCTCCCGCTGATGACCGTCGAGGAGGCGGCCGAGCTGCGGACCCTCGTCCGCACCGCCCTCTCGGAGCTGGGGTACGAGCCCGTCGTCCACCCCGACCGGGCCGAGCTCGACGACGGGACGGTCCTCGGCCTCGACACCCTGGTGCGGCTCTGCCTCGCCGACCGGAGGGGCCGGTCCGGCTGGCCGACGACCGTTCGGCGCCACTTCACCCGGCTCCTCGACCAGACCCACGGCGCGGCCGGCGCCCACGACGGGACGCTCGTCGTCCGGCTGGTCGCCCTCGACCTGCTCGACATCGGCGCCCTGACCTTCGGCTACGCCCCCGAGCCCATCCCGGGGCTGCGCGAGGCCCTGTGCCTCGACCGGCCCGACACGGTGGAGACCCTGAGCGACGCGGTCGTCGAGCAGAGGGCGGTGCCGCTCGGTCCCCTGCTCGACGAGGGCCGGGAGAACCTCCGGGCCCTGCTGCGCCGCAGCGACGCCCAGGTCGACCGGATGACCCACGACGGCCACGAGTTCTGGTGCGCCATCGGCGACGACGTCTACACCGCGTCGTACGCCCTGGTCCTCCCCGATGCCCTGCGGGCCTGGGCGCCGAACTCGGACATCTCGCCCGGGGTGCTGTTCGCGGTGCCGTTCCGCCACCAGCTCGCCTTCAGCATCTGCTCGGGGCGCAAGGCGGTCGAGGACGGCCTGCGGATGCTCCCGTTGTACGCGGCCACCGGGTTCGCCGAGGGCGTCGGGCCGTTGTCGCCGCACGTGTACCTGTGGCACGACGGCGTGGTGACCCAGGTGAGCCGTCACATCGACGGCGGCATCGAGGTCCGCCCCGGCCCCCACCTGGCCCGCATCCTCGCCGAGGGCACCGACCCGACCTGACCCCGCGCCGCCCCGGACGCGACGAAGCGCGTACGGAAGGTGCCAGGCACCTTCCGTACGCGCTCGACGGGGTCAGACGGCGTCCGAGCAGACGGTGTTGGTCATCAGCCGGGTGACGACGTAGGGGTCGATGTTGGCGTTGGGCCGGCGGTCCTCGATGTAGCCCTTCTTGTCCTGGGCGACCTGCCACGGGATCCGCACCGAGGCGCCACGGTCCGAGACGCCGTAGCTGTACTCGCTCCACGGGGCGGTCTCGTGCAGGCCGGTGAGCCGGTGCTCGATGTCGGCGCCGTAGCCGGCGACGTGCTCCTCCAGCTTGCCCGGGGCACCGAGCGCCTCGCAGGCGGCGATGATGGCGTCGTAGCCCTCGCGCATGGCCTTGGTCGAGAAGTTGGTGTGGGCGCCGGCGCCGTTCCAGTCGCCCTTGACCGGCTTGGGGTCGAGGGTGGCGGCGACGTCGAAGTCCTCGGCGATGCGGTACAGCAGGTAGCGGGCCAGCCACATCTGGTCCGAGACCTCGAGCGGGGGCAGCGGGCCGACCTGGAACTCCCACTGGCCCGGCATGACCTCGGCGTTGATGCCCGAGATCGACAGGCCGGCGTCGAGACACGCCTCCAGGTGCGCCTCGACGATGTCGCGGCCGTAGACCTCGTCGGCGCCGATGCCGCAGTAGTAGAAGCCCTGCGGCGCCGGGAAGCCGCCCTTGGGGAAGCCGAGCGGATGGCCGTCGGCGAAGAACGTGTACTCCTGCTCGATGCCGAACATCGGCTCCTGATCGGCGAACTGCTCGGCGATAGGGGTCAGCAGCGCCCGGGTGTTGGTCGGGTGCGGGGTCATGTCGATGAGCAGGACCTCGCAGAGGACCAACACGTCGTCACCGCCCCGGATCGGGTCGGGGACGACCTTGACCGGCTGGAGGACGCAGTCCGACGAGTCGCCGGGGGCCTGGTTGGTGCTGGAGCCGTCGAAGCCCCAGATCGGCCACTCGTCGGGGGCCTCGGCGACGACCTTCGTCTTCGACCGCAGGCGGGCGGTCGGCTCGGTGCCGTCGATCCAGATGTACTCGGCCTTGATCGCCACGGGCGATCTCCTTCTCCGTTGCAGGGGTGTTCCAGGGACGGCGAGGAGCGTCGCAGCGGGCCGTGTCACCGCCGTTTCCCGATTGTGAACTGGGTGTGAACGAGCACCCGCTGGGTTGCCAGGGGCCGATCCGGGGGCGACGATGCTGCCGTGGATCCCCAGAAGGCCTACGTCCTGCGCACCGTCGAGGAGCGCGGGGTCCGCCTCATCCGGCTGTGGTTCACCGACGTCGTCGGGCAGCTCAAGTCCTTCGCCATCTCCCCCGCCGAGCTCGAGACCGCCTTCGACGAGGGGATGCAGTTCGACGGCAGCTCGATCGACGGGTTCAGCCGGGTCCAGGAGTCCGACGTCCTGGCCCGACCCGACCCGGGCACCTTCGAGCTGCTGCCCTGGGGCCAGGAGGACGAGACCGCGGCCCGGATGTTCTGCGACATCACCAACCTGGACGGCACCCCCTTCGAGGGCGACCCCCGCCACGTCCTCAAGCGCAACCTCGACCGGGCCCGGGAGCGGGGCTTCAGCTTCTACGTCGCCCCCGAGATGGAGTTCTTCTACTTCGCGTCCGGCGACGACGGAGCGGTCACCAACCCGCCCCGGCCCGTCGACACCGCGTCGTACTTCGACCTCACCACCGCGGATGTCGGCTCCGACATCCGCAAGCGCACCCTCCACACGCTGGAGGCGATGGGCATCCCGGTGGAGTACTCGTTCCACGAGGACAGCCCCAGCCAGCACGAGATCGACCTGCGCTATACCGACGCCCTCTCCATGGCCGACAACGTCATGACGTTCCGGCTGGTCGTCCGGGAGATCGCCCAGGAGCGGGGCGTCCACGCCACGTTCATGCCCAAGCCCCTGGCCGGCGTCCAGGGGTCGGGGATGCACACCCACATGTCGCTCTACGAGGGCGACGCCAACGCCTTCGCCGACGCCAGCGACCCCTACCGGTTGTCGAAGGTCGGACGGGGGTTCATCGCCGGCCTGCTCCACCACGCCCCGGAGATCACCGCCGTCACCAACCAGCTCGTGAACTCCTACAAGCGGCTGATCCCCGGCACCGAGGCGCCGGCCCACGTGTCCTGGGCCCGCAACAACCGCTCGGCCCTGGTGCGGGTGCCGGTCACCAAGTCGGGCAAGGACGCCTCGGTCCGCATCGAGTTCCGGTCCCCCGACCCGGCCTGCAACCCGTACCTGGCCTTCTCGGTGATCCTGGCCGCCGGGCTCAAGGGCCTCGACGAGGGCTACGAGCTCCCCGAGGAGACCGCCACCAACGTCTTCGAGCTCACGCCGGCCCAGCGGGCCGCCGAGGGGCTCACCGAGCTGCCCCAGTCCCTGGCCGACGCCCTCGACGTCATGGAGCGCTCGGAGCTTGTCGCCGAGGCCCTGGGGGAGCACATCTTCGGCTGGTTCATCCGCAACAAGCGCAGCGAGTGGGCCGACTACAAGGCCCAGGTGACCCCGTACGAGCTGGAGCGCTACCTGTCGGCCTGGTAGGCCACGGGACATCGCCATGGAGCCCTGGCTCGTCTACCCCGACCCGCCGCCACCGGAGCTGGTCCAGACCCTCGAGCTGGCCGGTCACGCCTGGAAGGCCGTCGCCGACGAGGTGGCCGTCGGGCGCCTCGGCACCGACGTCGGCTGGCGGGGCGCCGTGGTCGTCCTGGGTGAGGCCCCCGAGGCCGGGCTCGCCGTCTGCCGGGCGCTCCGCAAGGGCGACGCCCCGGTCGAGCCGGTCCTGCTGCTGGTCCGGGGAGCCGGCCTGGCCGACCTGGAGCTGCGCGACGACCTCTACGACGACTTCTGCCTCGACCCGTTCCATCCCCGGGAGCTGGAGGCCCGGCTGCGGCACCTGCTGTGGCGGGCGGGCACCGGGAGCGGGCCGGAGATGGTCGAGTACGGCAGCCTGGCCCTCAACCTGGAGACCTACCAGGCGGCGATCGACGGCCGGCCGATCGACCTCACCTACATGGAGTACGAGCTGCTCAAGTTCCTGGCCCAGCACCCGGGCCGGGTGTTCACCCGGGAGACCCTGCTCAGCCGGGTGTGGGGCTACGAGTACTACGGCGGCGCCCGCACCGTCGACGTCCACGTGCGGCGGCTCCGGGCCAAGCTCGGCGAGGAGCACGCCGGTCTGATCACCACCGTCCGGTCGGTCGGCTACCGCTTCGGCCAGTCCCGCTGGGGCACCTGACCCCGCCAGGCCGCGGAGGCCGCGCCGGGCGCGGCCGACTACCGGTTGAGCTCGATGAGCTCGGAGCCCTCGTTGGCGGCCTCGCCCTCCTTCTTCAGGAAGAAGCCGAGGACGCCCGCCATGCCGGCGCCGCTCAGGGCGACGGCGACGGGGAACACCACGACGAGGATGACGGCGATGAGGACGGCACCGGCCATGACGTCATCCTGCCGCATCGGGGGCGAGGGCCCAGCATTCGACCTCGACCCGGCACCCGAACGGGAGCGCCGCCACGGCGACGCACGAACGGGCCGGCCGGGGGTCGGCGAAGGTGGCGACCCACCGCTCGTTGAGCTCGGCGTAGTCGTCCATGTCGGTGAGGAAGACGGTGGTCTTCACCACGTCGGCCAGGCTGGCTCCGGCCTCGGCCAGCCGGTCGGCCAGGTTGGCCAGGACGGCGTCGACCTGCTCGGCGAAGGGCCGTTCGTGGAGGAACTCCCCGTCGCGCAGGGGGACCTGGCCGGAGACGGCGAGCCAGCCGCCAGCATCGACGACCGGCGTGTACGGGGCAGTGCTCATCGGGGCTCCTCCTGGTGAGGCCGTCAGGGTAGGCCGACGGGCAGGTCGGTGGGGGTGCCGGCCGCGAGCCAGGCCGCGGCCGCCACGGCGACGAACACGGCGTCGCTGCCGTTGACCGGCGGCCCGGCGGCCTCGTCGACCTCGACCACGACCGGTGGCATCTCCGATGCCTTCAGGATCCCGAACGAGCGGATCGTCAGGTCTTCGACCACACCGTCGGCGCTGACGGCGAGGCCCTCGCTGCGCACCCACGACAGGGCCTGGTGGGCGGCCCCGATGCAGTAGCTCCGGAGCACGACGGCATCGAGGACGGCGCCGGCCGCGACCCGGACGTGCACGGTGCCGGAGGCGTCGATCGTCGCCTCCGCCTCTCCGCCCTCGGGGCCGACGATCGGGCGCGGCCCCTGGACCGCAGCCACGAGCAGCGCCGCCTCGGCCCAGCCGGCGGCGCGGAGGCGGGCATCGGTCGGCGGGCCGGCGACGGCGACCTCCTCGACGGTCAGGCCGGGGGCCACCCGGTGGACGGCAGGAGCGAGGCCGGAGGTCGTCACCACGCGCAGCACACCGGTGCCATCGGCGGCCATCCCGCCGGCGACCGGCGGCCGCTTGGGGCCGAGGCGGACGACGTCCTCCCGCGCCAGCAGCACCCGCACCGGACGGTCGTAGCGGTCCGCCAGGGTGCGGGCGGCCGCCGCGACCGGCGACGACGTCTTGGCCCCGAAGGCCCCGCCGTTGACCAGTGGACCGACCGGGGGCTCGCCGGGCACGCACCAGGCCGCGTCCGGCTCCAGGTAGCCGGGCTCGACCCAACCGGTCCGCAGGGTCGCGGCCCACTCCCCCGGTGGCAGGTCCAGTGGCGGGGCGGCCTCGGCGGTGGTGCGGCGGCCCTGGACCTTCCCGGTGAGCCGACGGGCCTCGGCCACCGTCTCGGCCACGACCCATCCGCCCCGACCGTCGGGGAGGGCGACGAGGGC
>CAYQGF010000148.1:0-8365 GCA_964416885.1 uncultured Iamiaceae bacterium | reverse complement strand
GGCCGTCGACGTTCACGACGTTCTCGGGCCAGACGATCAGGTCGACCTCGCCGGGGGAGAGGGCGGCGCGGGTGAGGTCGTAGTGGGCGAGGAAGACCTCGCGGTCGTCGGTCTCGAAGTCGCGGGTGCCCTGCTCGCCTCCGCCCTGGACGTAGGCGATCGAGACCTCCGGCCCGGCGTCGTGGCCCCGCGGCGCCACCGCGGCGCCCCCGACGGCCACCAGGACCACGCCGAGGAGCGCCGCGGCCGGCGCCCAGGCCCGACGGGCGGCCGCGGCGAGCGCCATGCCGACCAGCCCGGTGGCCAGCCCGACCAGGATCACCCCGCCGACCCGGGCCAGGCCTCCCAGCGGCCCGGCGACCTGGCCCATGGCCAGCTCCGACAGCGGCACGCCACCGAACGGGAACCGGCCCTTGATCGCCTCGAAGGCCACGTAGGCACCGGGGAGGGCGAGCCAGCGCCACCGGCCGGCCGGGCACAGCGCCACCAGCCCGCCCAGCAGGGCCGAGAAGGCGACGACCTGGATCACGTAGCCGGGGGGCGTGAAGGCGGCCATCCACACGGTGGACGGTGCGAGGACGCCGACCCCGGTCAGCCAGGCCCGCCGGAACCGGGCGCCGGCGGGTGCGTCGGCGATGCTCCGCTCCAGCAGGGCCAGCCCCACGAACGCCAGCGGCCACCAGCCCCACGGCGGGAGCGAGAAGGCGACCAGCATCCCGCCCCCCAGCGCCGTCAAGGCCGGGACGAACCGCCCGACGTCCCTGCTCGGCTCCTCGGCGTCCTCACCCATAAGAGCCGCCGAGTCTGCCTGACCCCCGCCCCCAGCCCAAGGCACCGGCTCGGGCGAGCGCCAGCGAGCGAGTGACGAGACGACTAGTAGCCCATGTACTTGCGGAGCTGCTGGCCGACGACCATCGACTGGCCCATGCGCTCGATCCAGACCGGGAAGGCGCCCTTGGCGTCGGCGGCGGGGACGCCGTACATCTCCTCGATGATGGCGGCCATGCCGTCCTCGGTGTTGGCGTTGCGGCGCTGGGCCTCGGCCGCGGCCGTGCCGTACATCTCCAGGCTGACGCCGTTGACCGGCTGGAGCAGAGGGTCGTCCTCCGACAGCGGCTTGGTGGAGGGGCCACCGAAGGCGGCCGGGTCGGCGGCGATCGGGCCCATGCCCTTGACCCCGATCATCCCGGGCTGCTGGGCGGCGGCCTGCTGCTGGTTGTAGTCGGCGGCCATCCCGGCGGCGGCCGCCGCGTCCTGCATGCCCTTCTTGGCCTTCGAGAACAGTCCCATGCGTCGATCTCCTCTGGGGTCGCGGCGCCGCACCGTGCGGCTGTGACCCAGGGGACCACGCCTCGGCCGGAGGAGCATGAGCGGCGACTACGCAGATCGCCGGGGGAGTGCACACTTGGTGTCTGACACCAAGTGTGCTCAGTCCCGGGCCAGGCCGGCCAGGATGCGGTCGGCGGCGGCGTGGCCGCTGGCGACGGCGGCGGGGATGCCGACGCCGCGGAGGTGCATGCCGGCCAGGGCGACCGTCGGCAGGTCGCGGGCCAGGGCCGCCTCGGTGGCCGCGACCCGTTCGAGGTGGCCGGGCCGGTACTGGGGGAAGGCGAGCGGCCACCGGTGGACCGACACCGCGGCCGGCGCCCCGAGGAGCCCCACCACCTGGCCCACCTCGGCCACGACCCGGGCCGCCAGGTCGTCGTCGTCGAGGTCGAGTGCGGCCTGGTCGCCGTCACGGCCGACCGCGGCGCGCACCAGGGCGGTGCCGTCACCCCGTTCGGGGGCCAGGTGCGCCCACTTCTCCGAGGTCCACGAGCAGGCGGTGACCGTCCGCCCCGGCTCGCGGGGGAGGAGCGCCCCGCTGCCCTCCAACGGACGGGCCAGGTCGGAGGGCCGCAGCGCCAGCCGGACGAACGCCACCGAGACGTGGGGGACGGCGCCGAGCAGGGCACCGGCCTCGGGGGTGGCCGTCGCCACCGTCCGGGCGGCGACGGGTCCCGGCGTGGCGACCACCACGCCGTCGACGGCGAGCACCTCGTCGCCGACGACGGCCCGGCCGCCGGGCTCGACGGTGGTCAGGCCGGTGCCGAGCCGGAGCTCGACCCGCCCGGTGGCTCGTCCGGCGCGGGCCAGCGCCTGGGGCAGCCGGGCCATGCCGCCGACGGGGGCGGCGAAGACCGGGGCCTCGGGGTCGGCGCCGGCCGCTCGGGCCCGCGAGACCTGGGCCCGGCAGGCCTCGACCAGGCTGGCGTGGGCCGGGTCCCGCCACGCCGCGTCGAGCTGGGGGGCGGTGGCGGCCAGGCTCATCCGGGTGGTGTCACCGGCACTGATCGCCCCGACCAGGGGGTCGACCAGCCGGGCCAGGGCTTCGGCGCCGAGCCGGCCCCCGATCGCCTCGGCCACGCTGACGTCGGCCCCGGGCGCCGGGCTCGGGCCGACGGTGAGGTCCTCCCGCAGCCGGGCCAGGCCCTCGGGCGTCAGGAGGCGCAGGGCCTCGACGGCGTCGAGGTCGACCGGCACGCCCAGCACGTGGCTCGGCAGCCGGTGGAGGGTGCCGTGGAGCCAGACGCGGGCATCGCGTCGGGCCGGGTGGACCAGCTCGTCGCCGAGGCCGACATGGCGGGCCAGGTCGATGGCCGCAGGGGTGCGGACCAGGAAGGCGTCGGCCCCCTCGTCGACCAGGCGCCCGGCGAACGGCGAGGTCTGGACCATCCCGCCGATGCGCTCGGCCGGGTCGACGACCACGACGTCGACGCCGGCCTCGGCCAGCCGGAGGGCCGCGGCCAGCCCGGTCACCCCGGCGCCGGCGACGAGGACCGCCATCAGGCCTCGACCATGGCCACGCGGGACGACGGACGCGATGTACGCGATGTGCCTGGCACGTCGCGTCCGTCCAAGGCATCGACGTCGGCCATCAGCTCGACCCCATCAGCTCGGCGCCCGAGCCGCGGCCACCACCCGGTCGGCGAGGGCGGCCATCACCCCGGGGTCGGCGTCGACGGTACGGGTGCGGGCGAAGGCCAGGCCCAGGTCCTCGGCGACGGCCCGGGCCTCGATGTCGAGGTCGTAGCCGACCTCCAGGTGGTCGGTGACGAAGCCCTGCGGACAGACGAGCACGCCTTCGCTGCGCCCGGTCTCGGCCAGGTCCCGAAGCACCTGGAGGACGTCGGGCCCCCGCCACGGCTCCGGTGTGGCCCCGGCGCTCTGCCAGGCCAGGCCCCAGCCGGCCCAGGTGGCCAGCCCGGCCTCGGCGGCGATGGCCCGGGCACTGGCGGCCAGCTCGGTGGGGTACGGGTCGCCGTCGAGCAGCCGTTCGGGCAGCGAGTGGGCGGTGAACAGGACCTTGGTCCTCGCCGGCAGGTCGGCGAGGGTGTCTCGCACGGCCCGGGCCTGGAACGAGCGCCAGGCCGGGAGGTCGCTCCAGCGCTCGACCGCGACGGCGCGCCGGCCGGCCGCCTCGACCGCAGCCGCCAGGCGGGCCTGGTACTCGCCCACGCTGGCCCGGGAGAAGTGAGGGGCGAGGACGACGCCGACGATCGGGTTGCAGCCGGCGGCGACCAGCGCTTCGGCCGCGTCCTCGACGAACGGGGCGGCGTGCTTCTGGCCCAGGGCGACCTCGTAGCGAAAGCCCCGGTGCGGCGGGACGGCCAGGGCCTCGGTCAGCGCCGTGACCTGGGCCGCGGTGCGTTCGGCCATGCTCGACGTGCCGCCGAGGGCGTCGTAGCGGCGTCGCAGGTCGGCGAGCTGCTCGGGCGTCGGCGGCCGACCCCGGCGGATGTGGGTGTAGTAGGCCTCGACGTCGTCGGGGGTGGCCGGCGTGCCGTAGGCCATGACGGCCACCCCGACCGGCGCGACCGTGGTCACGGGGCCTCCAGGAGCGACGGCTGGGCGTCGGCCCGGCCCTCGGTGTGCACCACGTCGACCACCCGCTCCAACACGGCCGGGTCGGTCTCGGGCAGCACACCGTGGCCCAGGTTGAACACGTGCCCGGGGTGACCGTCGTTGCGGCGGAGCACGTCGCGGGCGCCCTCGACGGCGACGTCGGCCCCGGCGACCACCAGCGCCGGGTCGAGGTTCCCCTGCAGGGCGACGTCGGGGCCGAGCCGCTGGCGGGCGGCATCGAGCGGCACCCGCCAGTCGACGCCCACCACGTCGGCCCCGGCCCGGTGCATCAGCCCCAGCAGCTCGCCGGTGCCCACCCCGAAGTGGATGCGGGGCACGCCGAGGTCGGCCACCCCGGCGAGGACCTTGGCGCTGGCGGGCAGGACGAAGCGCTCGTAGTCGGCGGGGGAGAGGGCACCGGCCCAGGAGTCGAAGAGCTGCACCGCCGAGGCCCCGGCCGTGACCTGGGCCCGCAGCGACGTGATGGCCTGGTCGGCCAGCCGGTCGAGCAGCGCCGCCCACAGCGCGGGGTCGGTGTGCATCAGGGCCTTGGTCTTCGTCCAGGTGCGGGTGGGGGCGCCCTCGACCAGGTAGCTGGCGACGGTGAACGGCGCCCCGGCGAAGCCGATGAGGGGGACGTCGCCCAGCTCGACCACCAGGTTGGCGACGGTCTCGATCACGTAGGGGACGTCGGTGACCGGCTCCAGCGGGCGCAGCCGGTCGAGGTCGGCCGCCGAGGCGAAGGGCCGCTCGACCACCGGCCCGACGCCCGGGGCCACGTCGACGCCGAAGCCGATGGCGGCCACCGGCGTGACGATGTCGGAGTAGAGGATGGCGGCGTCGACGCCGTAGCGGCGGACCGGCTGGAGGGTGATCTCGGTGGCCAGGTCCGGGGTGCGGATGGCGTCGAGGATCGAGCCCTCGCCGCGCACCTTCCGGTACTCCGGGAGCGACCGCCCGGCCTGGCGCATGAACCACACGGGCACGGTCGGGCCGGGCTCGCCCCGGCAGGCGCGGAGGAACGGAGCGTCGGCAGGCGGGGCCACGGCCGTGACCCTAGGCCGGGGACCCGCCCATCCCGGATCGTTCCCCACTAGCATGGTCACCCTTTGGGCCACGCCTAGTGCGTGGTTTGTCGCACCACAGGGGACAGCGCGCTGCACCCGGAGCTCGAGGCCGAGCAGGCCTACATCGACTACGCCTACGAGTGCCTGGCGGCGGCGCGCGAGCGGGCGACGTCGCTGCGGACCATGGTCGAGGTCGGTCGTGGTGGCACCGAGCAGGCCCGCTTCGAGCGCGAGGTCATCTACGACACGATCGCCCAGCGGCTCGTCCAGCTCCACCTGGGCGACGCCACGCTGGTCTTCGGGCGCATCGACACCGAGCCTCCCGCCGCCAACGGTCACCCCGAGCCGCCGACCGGGGAGACCTTCTACATCGGGCGGGTGGCGGTCGCCGACCCCAGCCAGGAGGTCGTGGTCGTCGACTGGCGGGCGCCGGTCGCCGAGCCGTTCTACCGGGCCACCGGCCGTCAGCCGATGGGCCTGGCCCGACGTCGCCACTTCGCGACGCGGGGCCGCACCGTGCTCGACATCGAGGACGAGCTGTTCGGCGACCGGGCGCTCGGCCTCGGCGACGACACCATCAGCGGCCACGGTTCCCTGATCGCGGCCCTGGAGACCGCCCGGTCCGGTCGGCTGGGCGACATCGTCGCCACCATCCAGGGCGAGCAGGACGAGATCATCCGGGCCCCGATGCCTGGCGTCCTCGTCGTGCAGGGCGGCCCCGGCACCGGCAAGACCGTCGTCGCCCTCCACCGGGCCGCCTACCTGCTCTACACCCACCGCTTCCCGCTGGAGGACCAGGGCGTCCTGGTCATCGGCCCCAACCGGCTGTTCCTCGGCTACATCGAGCAGGTCCTGCCGTCGCTGGGCGAGGCCGGCGTCGAGCTGGCGGTGCTCGGTGACCTGATCGACCCCGTGCGGGTGCGGGACCGGGACGAGGCCCTGACGGCCCGGGTCAAGGGCGATGCCCGGATGGTGAAGGTGCTGGCCAAGGCGGTCCGGGACCGCAAGCGGCCGCTGCGACGGGACCTGGTCGTCGGCTACGGGCTCACCCGCCTGCGGGTCAGCGTGGCCGACTCCGAGCGGATCGTGGCCGACGCCCGCCGTCGGGCCCGCCACCACAACGGGGGCCGCCGGTTCGTGGAGGCCGGGCTGTACGAGGCGCTGGCGGCCAGCAGCCGCACGCCGCTCGCCGCCAGCGACGTCCGCAGCCGGCTCCGCCACGACCCGGCCGTGCGGGAGGCGTTGGAGCGCATGTGGCCGGTGCTCACCCCGGCCCAGCTCCTCCACGACCTCTACGGGTCGCACGGGCTGCTCGAGCTGGCCGGTCGCCACCGGCTCCGGCCCGAGGAGCGCGACGCCCTGTTCCGGCCCCGGTCCGAGTCGGTCGACGCCGTCACGTGGAAGGTCGACGACGTCCCCCTGCTCGACGAGGCCCGGGCCCTTCTCGGGGCCACGCCGAAGGGCAAGAAGCACGGTGAGACCGACGAGGTGCGCACCTACGGCCACATCGTCGTCGACGAGGCCCAGGACCTGTCGCCGATGCAACTACGGATGCTCGGGCGCCGCTCGCTCAGCGGGTCGATGACGATCGTCGGTGACATCGCCCAGTCCACCGGGGCGTGGGCGCACGCCTCGTGGGACGAGGTGCTCGACCTCCTGCCCCAGAAGCGGGAGCCCCGGCGGGCCGAGCTCACCGTCGGCTACCGCATCCCCGGCCCCAACATGGAGCTGGCCGCCCGGGTGCTGGTCGAGGCGGCCCCCGACCTCACGCCGCCCCGGTCGGTGCGCCAGGACGGACGGCCGCCCCGCGTCGTCGCCGTGCCGCCGGTCGAGGGCCAACTGGCCCCGTCGGTGGTGCGCACGACGATGGAGGAGGTGGCGGCGGTCGGCGCCGGCAACGTCGCCGTGATCTGCCCGGGCTCGATGGTCGACCGTCTCTCGGTGGCGTTCAGCGAGGCCGGTGTCGAGCACGGCGTCGCCACCACACAGGGGCTGGCCCACCAGGTGACGATCGTCCCGGTCGGGATGGTCAAGGGCCTGGAGCTCGACGCCACCGTCGTGGTCGAGCCGGCGGCGATCCTGGCCGAGGAGCCCCAGCCGATGCGCTCGCTGTACGTCGCCCTCACGCGGGCCACCAAGCTGCTGACGATCGTCCATGCCCGGGAGCTCCCGCCGGTGCTGACGGCCGGGCCTCTCGCGTCGTCGGCCTGACCCGGGCGGGGGACCGCACCCCGGGTGGTGCCCCCTCACGATGGTGGTGGGCGGCCCGGCGCTGATGGTGCATGCTGTCGCCCGAAGGAAGGGGCCGTTCGGTCGTCCTCCCAGCACCAGGCCCACCAGGAACGAGAAGCAGCGAGATGAGCTACCCACCTCCCCCGCCTCCGCCCCCCGGCGGTGACCCCGGCAACCAGCCGACCCAGGCCTTCCCCCCGCAGGGCACCCCTGCGCCGGGCGGGTACCCGCCGCCCGGTGCCCCGCCGCCGTCGGGCCCCTTCCCTCCCGGCGCCCCGCCGTCGGGCGGCTTCCCGCCGCCGGGGGCGCCTCCCGGGGCCCCGCCCGGTGCTCCGCCCGGAGGGTTCCCGCCGCCGGGTGGCGGGTACGCGCCGCCGCCCCCGCCGAAGAAGAAGTCGGGGTCGGGCGCCATCATCGCCATCGCCGCCATCATCGTGGTGGCGATCATCATCGCCGGCGTGGGGATCTTCCTGGTCGCCGGGGGCGACGACGACAAGGAGGCCACCGGCAACGACCGGGAGACCACCACGACCGAGGCGGGCTCCAGCACCACGGCCGGGGGCGACTCGACGACGACCACCGAGACCACGACCACGACCACCGAGGCCACGACGACGACCGCGGCCGGGTCGTCCTCCACGACCGACTGCTCCGGGAGCTCCACCCGCGACGCCGACGGCAACGAGACCGTCCAGGGGTCGATCGCCATCGGTGACTTCTGCACCATCACCCTCCCCGACCTCCAGGCGCCGGGTGGCACGTTGACGGTGGCCCCGCTCGATCCGACCTGGGACCTGGTGTTGATCGTCAACGGCGGCGAGTACACCAACTTCGAGGTCGACAGCAGCTTCTTCGACGAGGAGGTCGAGCTCGCCGGTGGGGCCAGCTACGAGGTCCAGGTGCGGGGCTACCAGGACGAGGAAGCGGGCTCGTACCGGGCCACGCTGGAGCTGAACTGACGATGCGATCGGGCGTCGCCTCTCGTCCTCCGGGGCTCGGGGAGGCGACGTCCTGTCGCGTCCGGGCGGCATCGGGGAGCTCGGATGCCTGAGGGCGACGACGGCCCGGCCCCGTCCTCGGCGCCGTGGGGCCGGTCCCGTCGTCCGTCGGACCGGCCGACGCCACCGCCGGGCGGCACCGGCGGACCGGGCGTACCCGGTGCACCGGGCGCCGCGCCCGGC
>CAYQGF010000147.1:0-8430 GCA_964416885.1 uncultured Iamiaceae bacterium | reverse complement strand
AACACCAGCAACGAGTCCTTCGTCCGCCACCGCTTCGCCGAGGGCGACGAGCTCGGCTCGCTGATCGAGGCGCCCCGGGTCGACGCCCTGCCCGAGCTGGAGACGACCGATCGCCCCGAGGTCGACCCCGCCGACCCGGCGCCGTACGCGCCCGAACCGGTGCGGGAATGGCGGCGGGCCGGCCCCCGTCGGGCCTTCGGCGAGGCGGTCTCGGAGGCGGGCGGGGCGGACGTGCTCGCCGTGCCGGCCGTGATCGGAGGGGAGCAGGTGGCCACCGCCGCCGCCATCGACTCGGTCGACCCGGGCCGGCCCGACGTCGTCGTGGCCCGGGCCGCGGCGTGCGGCGCCGACGAGGCCGACGCCGCGGTGGCCGCCGGCCTCGCCGTGCTCGAACGGTGGCGCGCCGCCCCGGCGGAGGAACGGGCCGGTGTGCTGTTCCGCGCCGCGGCGTGGATGCGGTCGCGCCGCGACGAGCTGGCCGCCCGCCAGGTGCACGAGGTCGGCAAGCCGTGGGACCAGGCCGACGCCGACGTGTGCGAGGCCATCGACTTCTGCGAGTACTACGGGCGGGGCGCCCTGCGGCTGGCCGACGGCGGCGAGGTCCAGTCGCCGCCGGGGGAGGCCAACCGGCTCACCTACGCCGGCAAGGGCGTCACCGCCGTCATCGCGCCCTGGAACTTCCCGTTGGCGATCCCGTGCGGGATGACCGCGGCGGCCCTAGCCGTCGGCAACCCGGTCGTGCTCAAGCCGGCCGAGCAGTCGCCGGGCGTGGCCTGGTCGCTGGTCGAGGCGTTCTCGGCCGCCGGGCTCCCCGACGGCGTGCTCGGGTTCGTGCCCGGCCGGGGGGAGGAGGCCGGCGCCCGCCTGGTCGAGCACCCCGACGTGGCCGTCGTCGCCTTCACCGGCTCCCGCGCCGTCGGCCTCGCCATCAACGCCGCGGCCGCCCTCGTGCGCCCGGGCCAGACCCTGGTGAAGAAGGTCATCGCCGAGATGGGCGGGAAGAACGCGCTGATCGTCGATGCCGACGCCGACCCCGACCAGGTCGTCCCGATCGTCCTCCGGTCGGCGTTCGCCTACTCCGGTCAGAAGTGCTCGGCCCTGTCGCGGCTGATCGTCGTCGACCGGGCCTGGTCGTCGGTGGTGCCGCGGGTCGTGGAGGCGGCCCGGGAGCTGGTGGTCGGGCCGGCGTCGGAGATGGGGACCCAGGTCGGCCCGGTAATCGACGCCGAGGCAGGGGAGCGGCTCCGCGGCGTGGTGGCCTCGGCCGGGTCGGCGGGCACCGTGGCGTTGGCCCGGGACGACGTCCCCGACGTCGGGTACTACGTCGGCCCGACCGTGGTGACCGACGTCGACCCGGCGTCGTCGCTCGCCCGGGACGAGCACTTCGGGCCGGTCCTCGCCGTGCTCCGGGCCACCGACCTCGACCACGCCCTGGCCCTCGCCAACGACACGCCGTACGCCCTCACCGCCGGGGTGTGCAGCCGGTCGCCGTCGACGGTGGCCCGGTGCGCCGCCGAGCTGCGGGCCGGGAACGTCTACGTCAACCGGGACATCACCGGTGCCGTCGTCGGCCGGCACCCCTTCGGCGGCTACGGCCTGTCCGGCCTCGGCTCCAAGGCGGGCGGCCCCGACTACCTCCACCACTTCGTGGCCCCCCGCGCCACCAGCGAGAACACCGTCCGCCAAGGCTTCGCGCCGTGACCCGCGTCCGCTGAAGGGCTGGGCAGGACCGGTGGGGCAGGGTAGACGTGGGGCCGTGCCGGACCGCCGCTGCCCGTCGTGCCACGAGCCCGTCCTCGCCCACCAGACGCTGTGCCCCGGGTGCCGGGCCTCGGTGCCGGCGGAGGCCGGTCCGGTCGCCGCCGACAGCTCCGCCTTCACCTTCTCGACCCCACCGCCCCGTCAGGGGCCGGACCGGTCGGCCCCGCCCTCGGCCGCCGCCCCCCGGCCGGCGTCGGTTCCCGCCCCGGTCCCGGCCGCGGCTCCGGCTCCGCTGGCGCCGGTCCCGCCGTCGGTCCCCGTCCCGGCTCCGCCTCCGCCACCGATCGTCCCGGCCCCTCTCCCGCCGCCGGCCCCGGCGCCGTGGCCGGCCACCCCGCCGTCGGCCGGCACGATCGGGGCGCCCGGAGCGGCGGTGCTCGACGAGCGGGGGAACCTGGCCGGTGGCGTCACCGGGCTGGTGGCCGCCGCCCTCGTCGCGGCCGGGGCCTTCCTCCCCTGGATGGTCGTGGAGGGCCGCGACGTGTCGGGGTGGGCGGCCAGCCCCGACGCCAAGGTCCTGCTGGGCCTGGCCGTGGTGGCGACGGTCGTGGCGGCCCTGGTGGTCGGGGGCGCCCGGTCGCTGGCGCTCCGGCTCGGCCTGGCCGGGCTCGGCGTCGTGATCGCCGGGCTCGGGCTGTTCGAGATGGTGAGCGCCGTCCGCATCGACGAGTTCGACGTCAGCCTGGGCCTCGGGCTCCCCCTCGTGATCGGGGGCGGCGCCGTCGCCGTGGCTGCCGGCGCGCTGACCCGCCACCGCCGCTTCCTGCCCGGGTAGCGGCGGCCGCTCCTCGGCGCGGCCGGTGGCCCGGTCGCGGGCCGGGCCGTGCGGATAGTGTGCCGCCGTCTCGGATGGGCAATGCGGGACCGGTCCGGCAGAGGGAGCCCCCACGTGCAGCGATTCTGGTCATGGCTGGCGGTGCAGCTCGGGCGGAGGGCCGGTCTGGTCTCGGTGGTCGGGCTCCTGGTCACCGTGGGGCTCGGGCTCGGGATCACCCAGCTCGAGTTCGCCACCGGACAGGACAGCTACCTCAACGCCAACGACCAGGTCGCCAAGGACAACGTCGCGTACCAGGAGCTGTTCGGCGGCCAGATCATGATCGTCCTGTTCTCGATGGACGAGGGCTCGACCGTGGTCGACCTGGCCACCGGCGAGAACCGTCAGACGATCCTCGACGCCACCGAGGAGATCAGCCAGGACCCCAACGTCGAGTCGGTGGTGACCCCGCTCACCGGGCTGGAGTTCTCCCACAACCTCATCCTCAACTCCTACGACGCCCCGACCGAGCCGGCCCCGCTGCCCACGGCGTCGGTCGCCGGCACGATCCTCCAGGCCGCCATCGACGCCGAGGAGCCCGGCAGCGACGCCCAGATGGCCCGTCAGGTCGACCAGGACCGCACCGCCTGCCGTCTCCTCGGCATCCCCAACCCGCTCAGCGCCGTGCCCGAGGAGCAGCGGGAGCCGTGCGAGGAGAGCGGCTTCGACGCCGATGGCGACCTGTCGCCCGACGCCGACCTGGCGAACCTCGACAACCCGGAGTGGGTCGACTTCCTGCTCCACGACAACACCGGTGAGATCCGCAAGTCGCTGCGGACGTTCTTCCCCGACGACAGCCACGCCCAGATGATCGTGCGGCTGAAGGGCAACGCCGACGTCGAGACCGAGGGCGCCGGGGCCGTCGCCGTCAAGGCCGCCTGGGCCGACCGCGACATCGAGGGCGCCGAGATCATCGTCACCGGCGCCCCGGTGCTGCTGAAGGACATCAACGACTACCTCAAGGGCGGCATCCTCCGGCTGGGCGGCATCGCCGTCGCCATCATGGTCCTGATCCTGCTGGTGGCCTTCGACGTCCGCTGGCGCCTGCTCCCCCTGGCGGTGGTGCTGATCGGGGTGATCTGGGCCTTCGGCCTGGCCGGCTACCTCGGCATCCCGCTCACCATCGTGACGATCGCCGGGCTCCCGGTCATGTTGGGGGTGGGCATCGACTACGCGATCCAGATGCACGCCCGGGTGGAGGAGGAGGTCGTGATCGACCGCGCCTCCCACCCGATCCAGGAGACGGCCCGCAACCTCTGTCCCGCCCTGCTGGTCGTCACCTTCGACGCCCTGTTCGCCTTCGCAGCCCTCCGGTTCGCCAAGGTGCCGATGATCCGGGACTTCGCCCTGCTGCTCTGCATCGGTGTCGCCGTGATCTGCCTCGGGTCGATCATCATCCCGCTCGCCACCCTCGGCATCCGGGAGTTCAAGTCGCCCACCACCGGCCGCGATTTCCGGGAGGGCCCGCTCGGCCGGCTCACGGTCTGGCTCGGCTCGCTGCCGTCCCGGGCCGCGGTGCCGTTCATGGTGGCCAGCCTGGTCGTGTTCATCGGCGGTGTGGTCGTCGAGGGCAGCCTCGAGCTGCAGACCGACCCGATCCAGTGGGTCAACCAGAACAGCCAGAACCGCAAGGACGTCGCCCGGCTGGAGGAGGAGGTCGACTCGTCGAGCGAGCTGGGCATCTACGTCACCTCGGCCACCGAGGAGGACCTCTTCAGCGATGACACCATCGCCTACCTCCACTCCTTCACCAACGAGACCCTGGCCGAGCACCCGGACCTCCTGAACCGGGCGTCGAGCATCCTCACGCCGATCAGCTTCCTCACCGAGATCGAGGGGGCCTCGGACATCGTGCCCACCGGCGAGCAGATCCGGGCCGCCTACGAGGCCGCCCCCGAGGCCGTCCGCACCTTCACGGTGGCCGAGACCGGCGAGCACCACGCCATGAACATCCTGTTCACGACCCGGCCCAGCTCGCTCGACGACCGGGCCGAGATGGTCAACGAGCTGCGGGAGCGCCCGACCCGGCCGATCGACGTCGCCGTCCCCGACGGCACCACCCGGGAGGTGTCGCTGCCCGACGGCGTGCGGGCCACCCCCTCGGGCCTGGCCGTGGTCGGCGTGGGCCTGCTGGAGAACCTGGAGTCGAACCGGGTCCTGCTGACCTACCTGTCGATCCTGTTCGTCTTCCTCTTCCTCACCGTGCGGCTGCGGTCGATCGTGCGGTCGCTCCTGTCGCTGGTGCCGGTGCTGATCGCGGTCGGCGCCGCGTCGCTCGTGGCGTGGGCGTTCAGCCTCAAGCTGAGCCCGATGACCGCCGTCGGCGGGCCGCTCGTCGTCGCCGTCTGCACCGAGTTCACGTCGCTGATCCTCCTGCGGTTCCTGGAGGAACGGGCGCGGGGCCTGGCCCCGCAGGCGGCGGCCGACGTCACCGCGGCCCGCACCGGCCGGGCCTTCATCGTGTCGGCCATGACCGCCGTGACCGGCGTGGCCGTCATCGCCACCTCGTCGCTCCCGCTGCTGCGCGACTTCGGGATCATCGTGGCCATGAACGTGCTGGTCGCCCTGCTGTCGGCGCTGGTGATCCTGCCGCCGCTGATGGTGTGGGCCGAGGAGCGGGGCTGGGTGTCGCGGGGCCTGATCCCCGCCGACGTCATCGCCCGGGCCAACAAGACCGAGGACCACCCCGACCCCGACACCCCCGACCTCGGCGGCGCCGACCTCTCCAACGCCTGACGCGCAGGTGGTGTCAGACACCAAGTGCGCGTCCTAGCCGGCGTCGCGGAGGTCTTCCTTCCAGGTGCGGAAGCGGGCGTGGGCGGCTCCGGAGGGGCCGGTGCCCTCGCCGTGGCCGTCGGGGAAGAGCCGGAAGGTGTGGGCGGCGGCCAGGTCGTCGGCCCGGGCCGCCCACAGCCGGGCGTCGCCCTTGGCCGGCGGGCCGGCCCGCCACAGCAGCCACGGCCCGATGCGGCGGAGGTAGCGGGCCACCGGTCGGTCGGGGAGGTCGTCACCCAACGCGAGCAGCGTCGCCGGGGCCTCGACCCAGGCGGTGGCGGGGATGGCCCGGTCGCGGGTCGGGGTGGCGGGGAGCTCGGTGGTGTGGACCGGGGTGTGGTCGAGTGGCCGCTCGGGCGAGGGGAGCGCCGGCCCGCTGCTCGCTGGGCTCACCAACCTCGCTCCGCCCAGGTGTCGAGGTGGGGCCGCTCGGTGCCGATCGTGGTCGAGGTCCCGTGACCGGGCAGGACGACGGTGTCGTCGGGGAGGGCGAAGAGCCGGTCCTCCAGCGAGCGCATGATCGTGGGGAAGTCGCCACCCTCGAAGCTGGTGTTGCCGGGGCCACCGGGGAACAGGGTGTCGCCGCTGAACAGCAGCGGCGTGCCCGCGACGGTGAAGCACACGGACCCCGGCGTGTGGCCCGGGGTGTGGAGGGCGTGGAGCCGGAGCCGTCCGACCTCGACCACGTCCTCGTCGTCGATGGTCGAGTCGTAGCTCGGGAGCATGGCGGCATCGGCCGCGGTGACGGCGACCTCGTAGCCGGCGTCGCGGAGCTGGGGCACGGCCTGGATGTGGTCCCAGTGGCCGTGGGTCTCGAGCACCCGCCGGACGCCGAGGGAGCGGCACAGGTCGAGGAGCCGCTCGTGCTCGTTGGCCGCGTCGAGCAGGACGGCGTCGCCGGTCTCGGTGCAGCGCACGACGTAGACGTTGTTGTCCATCGGGCCGACCACGACCTGGTGGACCTCGACGCCGGTCGCCGACCACACCTCGGTGTCGGAAGAGGATCCCATGCCGCCAGTCTGCCGGGTCGGCCCGGGCGACGGCGTCGGGTCGGCCGACCGGGGGGCCGGTGCGGTCTAGGGTCGCAGGCACCCTCATGATGACGCAGGAGGCGGCGTGACCTCGCGAACCAGGATCGACCCCGGCGGGCACCGATGAGCGACTCTCCCCAGGCGCCCGGATGGTGGCAGGCCTCCGACGGACGGTGGTACCCGCCGGCGGGCACCCCGGTGCCGCCCCCGCCCGGCTCCCCGGGCACCCCGGCCCCGCCGCCCCCGGGCACCCCGGCCCCACCGTCGCTCGCCAAGGGCCCGCCCCCGCCGGGCGGTGACGCCACCCAGGCGTTCGGCCCGACCGGTGGCCCCGGCGCCACGCCGGCCCCGCCCCCCGGCTTCCCGCCGGGCGGCCCGCCCTCCGGGCCCTACGGCCCCACCACCGTGCCCCCGGGTGGCTACGGACCGCCGACCGTCCCACCGGCAGCACCGAAGAAGAAGAGCGGTGCCGGGCTGTACGTCGTCCTCGCCCTCGTCGCCTTCGTGGCGATCGCCGGCACCGCCGTCTTTTTCCTCGTCAGTGGGGGCGACGACGGTCCCGGTCCGACCACCGAGCCCGTCGTCACCGAGCGCCTGAAGTTGCTCGCCGCCGACGAGGTCGGTGCGGCGGCGTTCGGGTCGTCCTTCCAGTCCTCCGAGCTGCCGGGCCTCGCGGCCGCGGCGGGGACGGCGGCCGCCGGCGTCCGGTCCTCGCTGTCGAGCGGGCCCGGTGACGCGCTCGTGGCGACCGGTTCGACGGCCCGGCTCTACGGCGGCTCCCGCACCGACCAGGTGTGCGACGCCATCGCGGTCGCCGACGCCCTCGACGGCGACGGCGAGCGGGGCTCCGCCTTCGCCGGTGCCCTCGGCGTCACCGTCGCCGACGTCCGCAACTACCTGGTCGGCCTCACGCCGGTGATCCTGGTCAACGACACGTGGGTCACCGACCACGGCTTCGACGCCGGTCAGGCCACGTCCTCCGCCGCCGTCCTGCAGGCCGGCACCGCCGTGCTCGTCGACGGCCTCGGCCTGCCACGGGTCCGCTGCACCAGCGGCAACCCCCTCACCGACCCGAACCGCGACGAGCGCTCGACCCTCGCCACCGAGGGCACCCGATGGGAGGGCTACGACCCCGAGCAGGTGGTCGTGGTCGAGCCCGGCGACCGGCTCCAGACCCTGACCCTGATCGACGTCGAGACCGGCGAGGAGTTCGCCCGGGCCGTCGGCGCGGGCCAGACCGGCGACGTCCAGGTCAGCCTCCAGTGGAGCAGCGACGCCGACCTCGACCTCCACGTGGTCGGCCCCGACGGGGACGAGATCTACTACGCGGCCTCGTCGAGCGACAGCGGCGGCGAGCTCGACGTCGACATCATCCCGGGCTGTGGGTCCTCCGACGAGCTCCACACCGAGAACGTGTTCTGGCCCACCGGCGGGGCCCCGTCCGGCACCTATCGCGTCTGGGTCCAGAGCTACAACGGCTGCGACGCCGCGACCCAGGACTTCGACCTCCAGGTGATCGTCGAGGGCGAGGTGGTGCTGTCGGAGAGCAGCACCGTCGCCGACGGCGACCGGACCTCCGACTTCACCTTCGACGTGTGAACGAGCACAGCGAACGCCTCGCCGCGGGTCGGGTGGCGCGCCGATGACGACCACCGACTGGAACCCGATCCTGCGGAGCGAGCTGGCCCAGCCCTACTTCGCCGAGCTCCGGACCTTCGTCGACGACGAGCGGCGCCGGCACCAGGTGTACCCGCCGACCGAGGAGGTCTTCGCGGCGCTCCATCTCACGCCGTACTCCGAGGTGAAGGTGCTGATCCTCGGCCAGGACCCGTACCACGGCCCCGGCCAGGCCCATGGGCTCTGCTTCTCGGTGCGCCCCGGGGTCGACATCCCGCCGTCGCTGGTCAACATCTACGCCGAGATGGAGTCCGACCTGGGGCTGCCCCCGCCCGACCACGGCTGCCTCGACGCCTGGGCCGGCCACGGGGTGTTGTTGCTCAACGCCACCCTCACGGTGCGGGCCCGCCAGGCCGGGTCGCACCAGAAGAA
>CAYQGF010000146.1:7500-8458 GCA_964416885.1 uncultured Iamiaceae bacterium | reverse complement strand
CCGCCTCGGTGGTGAGGTTGAAGAAGGTGTTGCGGGCGACGACCACCAGGTCGAACGGGCCGTCGGGAAGGGGGCCGGCCATGTCGCCGACGACGGCGGTGACGCCGGCCGCGCCGGGCTTGGCGGCCAGCCGGTCGAGCATGGCGGCCGAGGCGTCGATGCCGGTGACCGCGACGCCGGCCGCGGCCAGGGGCAGGGCCAGCCGGCCGGTCCCCACGCCCAGCTCGAGGACCCGTGGCTCGGAGGCTCCGGCCCGCGGGTCGGCTGCGGCTGCGGTCCGGGCCAGGGCGGCCAGGGCGACGACGCAGGCGTCGGTGACGGGCGGGTCGTCGTACCAGTCGTCGTAGACGTCGGCGAAGCGGTCGCCGTAGGTGGCGGCGTCGTAGCCCTCCACGGTCAGCCCCGCGCCGCGGTGGCCCAGCCGACCACGACGTCGCCGTCGTAGGCCACGACGGCCTGGCCGGGGGCGACCCGGCGCTCGGCCCTGTCCCAGCGCACCGCCCCGTCGACGAGCCGACCGGCTCGGGGGGCGCCGTGGGCGCTGACCTGCCAGGCCAGGCCGGTTCCCGTCTGGTCGGGACCGGCCCAGGCCACGGCGGCGACGGGCTGGACGTCGACCCGCAGGGCCGGCTCGGGACCGACCACCACGGTGGCAGTGGCCGGGTCGGTGGCGAGGACGTACCGGGGCGTGGTGCCGCCGGGTAGGCCCAGGCCCCGTCGCTGCCCGATGGTGACCGCCTCGACCGCGGCGACGGTCCCGACCGGCCTGCCGTCGGCCTCGACCACCCGACCGGGGGTCAGCGCCAGCCGGCGGCCGAGGAAGCGGGACCGGCCCTCGGTGCGGGTGATGAAGCAGACGTCCTGGCTGTCGGGCTTGGCCGCCGTGCGCAGCCCGAGCGCCGCCGCCTCGGCCCGGACCTCGGCCTTGGAGGACGTCCCCACCGGGAACAGCACGCGG
>CAYQGF010000146.1:0-7490 GCA_964416885.1 uncultured Iamiaceae bacterium | reverse complement strand
CCCGGCCAGCACGTAGGACTGGTCCTTGGCCGCATCGGCACCGCGGGCCACCCGCGCCGCGCCGTCGGCCCCGACCACGACACGGGCGTGGTGACCGGTGGCCACGGCGTCGAAGCCAAGGCGGTCGGCCCGCTCCAGGACGGCGCCGAACTTCACCTCCCGGTTGCAGGCCAGGCACGGGTTGGGTGTCGCCCCGGCGGCGTGGGCCGCGACATAGGGGCCGACGACGCCGGCCTCGAACTCGTCGCCGAGGCCGAAGGTGTGGTGCTCGATGCCGAGGCGGTCGGCGACCCGGCGGGCGTCGTCGACGTCGGCGACCGAGCAGCACCCGGTGTCGGACGCCCCACCCCAGAGCTTGAGGGTGGCGCCGGTGACGTCGTGGCCGGAGGCGGTCAGCCGGGCCGCGGCGACCGACGAGTCGACCCCGCCGGACATCATGACGAGCACCCTCACGTCGCCCCCCGGCCCCGGCCCCGGGCCCGGGCGACCGCGGCGGGGATGACGGTGAGGGCCCGGTCGACGTCGGCGTCGGTGGTCGACCAGCCGAGGGTGAGGCGCAGCGACCCTCGCGCCCGCTCGACGGGGACCCCGAGGGCGGCCAGCACGGCCGACGGCTCGGTGGCGCCCGACGAGCACGACGACGCCGCGGTGGCGGCCACGCCGTCCTGGTCGAGCAGGAACAGCACCTCGTCGGCGGCGACGCCCTCGATGCAGAGGTGGAGGTGGCCCGGCAGCACGTGGGCGCGATCGGCGCTGGCCGGGACGACCGTCTCGACCAGGTCGGGCACGGTGGCGAGCAGGCCGGTGGCCAGGCGGTCCCGCAGGGCCGCGACGCGGGCCGCCTTCTCGTCCCGCTCGGCGACGGCGAGGGCGGCGGCCACGCCGAAGGCGACGATGCCGGCCACGTTGTGGGTGCCGCTGCGCCGGCCGCGCTCCTGCCCGCCGCCGGGGAGCAGCGGGGTGAACGGCGTGCCGGCCCGCACGGCCAGGGCGCCCACCCCCTTGGGGCCGCCCAGCTTGTGAGCGCTCAGCGAGACCAGGTGGGCCGGGGCGGCGAACGTGGGGAGGTCGAGCCAGGCCCCGGCCTGCACCGCGTCGGTGTGGAGGACGGTGTCGGCGCCGATGCGGTCGGCCAGGGCGTCGAGCGGGTGGACGGTCCCGACCTCGTTGTTGGCCAGCCCGACCGAGACGACGGCGGCGTCGGCCGGCACCGCGTCGAGGTCGACCCGGCCCCGGTCGTCGACGGGGAGGAGCACGGCCCGGCCGGTGGCGGCGGCCGGGGCGCGCACCGCGGCGTGCTCGATGCTCGACACCGCGACCGGGCCGGGGCGGGCGGCGGCGCCGGTGATGGCGGTGACGTCGGCCTCGGTGCCGCCGGCGGTGAAGACGACCTCGCCGGGGGTGCAGCCGACGAGGGCGGCCACCGCGTCGCGGCCGTCGTCGACGGCGCGGCGGGCGTGGCGGGCGGCGGCGTGGCTCCCCGACGGGTTCCCGTGGTGGGTCGTGAGGAACGGCAGCATGGCCTCGATCGCCTCGGGCCGCATCGGGGTCGATGCGGCGTGGTCGAGGTAGGTCGGCACGACCGGGTCCGGAGCCACGCCCCGACGCTACCGGCGGGCCATCGCCCCCTCCCCCTCGCGTTCCTGCGGCAGTTCCGAGCGGTCTTGCTCGATGTCTGCCGCAGGTTCGTGGCCCGGGCGCCGCGAGTCGCGAGTTGGTGTCTGACACCAAGTGCGCGTCAGGTCGAGGCCAGGTCGGCGGCGAGGGAGGCGATGGCGGTGACCCGGCGGTTCTCGCGGATCATGTGCTGGTCGAGGCCGTTGGTGAGGTAGCAGACGCTGATGCCGGTGTCGGGGTCGGCGAAGGCGACCTGCCCGCCGGCGCCGCCGTGGCCGAAGGCCCGGGGGCCGGCGGCCCGACCGAAGCCCCGCCTCCACGCCAGACCGTCGTCGCCGGCCACCACCATCCCGCCCCGGGTCCGGCTGGCCGGGACGCCGAACATGTCGGGCAGCGTGTTGCGGACCGTGCCGGTGGCGTCGGCCAGGACCTCGGGCGCCCACATGCCGTTCGGGTCGTGGAGGAAGGCTTGGTACAGCAGGGCCAGGTCCCGGGCGCGCACCACGCTGCCCCCGCCGGGGACGCCGACGGACCGGGCCTCGGGGGAGTTGAGGGTGAGCAGCGCACCGAGGGCGACGTCGGCCGGGATGAGGGCGCCGATGTCGATGCGGACGCCGAAGGCCTCCTCCATCTCGTCCTCGGTCGGGGTGGCCCCGACGCCGACGGCGTCGATCACGTCGCCCTGCTGGTCGGTCGGGATGGCGAGCAGGCGGGGCAGGCCGAGCGGGTCGGTGACCCGGGCCTGGATGGCATCGGCGTAGGGCCGGCCGTCGATCGCCTCGATGATGTCGGCCACCACCCAGTGGGCCGCGGTCGGGTGGTACATGAACGTCTCACCGGGCACGAGGGTGAGGCGCCAGCGCTCGTAGGCGGCCAGCCGGCTCTCGCGGGCCTCCCAGGTGCCGGGGCCGAGCGGGGCGTAGGGGAACCCGCCGACGTGCATGAGCACCTGCTCGACGGTGACGACGTCCTTGCCGTTGCTGGCGAAGGTGGGCAGGTACTCGGCGGCCGGGGCGGTGAGGTCGAGGCTGCCCTCGCCGACGAGCTGCCAGGCGGCCGAGCCGACCAGCGCCTTGGTGCAGCTGAAGGGCACGAAGCGGGAGCCGTCGGGCGCGCCGTAGGTGGCCTCCAGCACGATCTCGCCCTCGTACCCGATGGCGACCTGGACGGCGGGCAGGAGGCCCTCGTCGACCTCCCGACGGGCGCGGGCGAGGAAGGTGGCGGCCTTGGTGTCGTCGATCACGGCCGGGAACCTATCGCCCCCTTGACCCGCTGGTCAGGCGACCCATCCGGGAACGTGCGGCAGGTGTGGGCGGTCGTGCTCGACAGGCGCCGCCGGTTCGCCGGGGGCGGGGGAAGGGACGGCCGGTCGGTCAGGCGACGGGGAGGCGGCGGGCGGTCGCCTCGGCCAGGACGGCGGCGGGCCGGGCCACGGCGATGAGGACCCGGGTCGCCGGCTCGGTGCCGACGTCGCGCCCGGCGCGGCGGACGGTGACCGGCAGGGGCTCGGACGTCTCCAGCTCGAGGGCCAGGCCCGCAGCCCCGAGGGTGAGGTCGAGGGCGTCGGTGCCGGCGGGGGCGGGACCGAAGCGGACGATCAGCGGGCGGGGCGCCATGACCGAGTCGGGTCGGCCGACCGGGTCGTGGACCACGACCCCCGACGGCACCATCACGAACCACCGGCGGGCGAGCCCGTGGAGGGACCGCACGCCGGCGTAGGCGGCCGCGGCGCCGACGACGGTCAGCCCGCCCCCGAGCGCCCACTGGCGGGCGGCGAGCAGCAGCGGGCCAACTGCGACGCCGGCCGCGACCACGACCCACGTCGCCCCGGCGAGGCCCAGCAGCGGGAGCGGGGTGCGGAGGGCGAAGCGCCGCTCCGTCCCGTACGAGGAACCGTCGACGAAGGCGTCGGTGACCGGCGGGGCGGTGACGAGGGCGACCACGACGGTGGTCGCCACCACGGCCAGCGCCCCGGCCCCGGCGCCGACCCCGGGGCCCAGGGCCGCGGCCACCGAGGCGGCCAGGGCGGCCGGCGCCCCGAGCCGCATCGCGGTGAGGCTGGTCGCCCGCGGCACCATCACGGCCACGAGCAGCGCGGCCCATGCCGCCCAGGTCGCGCCGGCGGCGAGCGTCTGCACCGGTGTCGACCGGGTGTCGAGGGCGGCCCCGAGCGCCGGCCCCACGAGCAGGGGCAGGACCAGCCAGATCGCCTGGAGGACCAGCAGGGGGACGACGCGTGGGGGGCGGGGGGGCGTCGTCATGGCCCGTGGAGATTTGCCCATCGGGGCCGGCGATGGCTACTCCTGGTGCACCGAGGCGGCCTGCCGCCAGAGCCCATAGGGGGACACCGTGATCGGCGGAGACGCCACCCACGGGGGGAGCGACACGACGAGCGACCCGATGCCGTTCGGCATCGGCACGGCCACGGCGATCGGCAGCCTGCCGTTCACCGACGTCGACGAGGCCGTGGCCTTCGTCCTCGCCGCCCTCCCCGACCTGCCGGCGGCGCCGACCCTGCCGCGCCGCGACCCTCGGGAGGGGATGATCGCCCAGGCTGCGTGGGGCATCGTCGGCGTCGAGGTCCGGCCCGACGGGACGATCGCGGTCGAGCCCGCCGCCCTCGACCCGGCCGCGCGGCTCGGTGACCCCGCTCTCGCCGGGGCGCCCTTCGCGACCCTCCGGGCGTTCCTCGCCGCGGTGCGGGGCCGCACCGGGCCGGTGAAGCTCCAGGTCACCGGGCCGGCCACCCTGGCCATGGCGCTCGTCGAGGCCGGGGCACCGGTCGACCGGGCGTGCGCCGTGGCCGGTGCCGCGGTGCGCGAGCGCGCCGTCGCGGTCCTGGACGCGGCTCGGGCCGCGGCTCCCGAGGCCACCCTGGTGATGTTCCTCGACGAGCCCGCCCTCGTCGGTGGCCCGCCCGAGGCCCTCGGCCACCCCGAGGACGTGATCGACCTGGTGTCCGGCGCCCTGGCGGTGTGCGAGCCGCGGGCCGTGACCGGTGTCCACGTGTGTGGCCCGAGCGACTGGCGCATGGTCCTGCAGACCGGGCCGAGGGTGCTCTCGGTGCCGGTCGACGCGGACCTCGGCCCCGGTGCGGGCGCCCTGGCCAGCTTCCTCGACCGCGGTGGCTGGGTGGCGTGGGGGGCCGTGCCCACCGATCGGCCGTTGGGCGATTCGGCGTCGCTGTGCTGGCGCGACCTGTCGGCCCAGTGGTGCTCGCTGGTGCGGGCGGGCTGTGACCCGGTGCTGATCCGCCGGCAGGCCCTGGTGACGCCGGCGTGCGGGCTCGCCCTCCACGAGCTGTCGACCGTCGACCGGGTCCTCGACATCACCCGTACCGTCGGCCTGCGCATCCACGACCAGCTCGCCGGGGTCAAGCTCTCGGTCGGCGCGTAGCCGCCGCACCGACGCGACTGCGGCCGGCGGGGCCGGTCGCCTAACGTGACCGCCCTGTCGACGCCGCTTCGGGCTGGTCCGGTCGAGGTCGTCGCTCCGCAGCGGGGGCTGGTTCGTCCTGTCGGTGCGGCGCGAGCCGCACCGGGCCCCGCCCGTGGCGCCAGGGGAACGGAGAGGCCCGATCATGAACCGACGCATCGCACGCTGGCGCTGGGGCGCCGGAGCCCTCCTGGTCGTGGCGCTCGCCGTCGGAGCGTGCAGCAGCGACGACGACGGGGGCGGTGACGAGGGAGCGGCGGCCTCGCCGTCGAGCTCGACCACCACCGAGGTGCCGGAGCTGGGCGAGACGCAGGGAGAGGGATCGTGCGCGCTCCTGGGTGTCGACGAGGTCGAGGCGGTGCTGGGCTCGGCCCCGGAGCCGGAGCTGTCCGAGAAGGAGACCTCCGACACGCAGATGGGGTACTCGCTGTGCCGGTGGACGGATGACACCTCGTACGTCGAGGTGAGCGTGATCGACAGTCCCGACCGCTACCACAGCCGCCGGGACTACGTCACGCAGTCGGCCGAGGAGGGCGGCGGCGCGGCGCTGGAGGACCTCGACGGCATCGGCGAGGAGGCCTTCGTGGTGGCGGGCGACATCGGAGGTCCCCAGCTCGCCTCCTCGGCGCTGGTCGGTGACCAGACGGTGGAGGTGAACCTCTCCCTCGGTGGCGAGGAGACGCCGGAGCTGGTCGCCGATCTGCTGACCAAGGTGATCGCCCGCCTCTGAGCCGGGCCCGGGTGGCCGTCGTCAGGCCTCGTGCCGGCCCTCGCTGGTGTCGGTCTGGTCCTCTGGGGTGACCTTCGGCCCTGCCGGGAAGGGCGGGGAGCGACCACGCTGGGAGCCGACGAAGGAGGACGGACGTGACCGGGATCGGGGCCGACCTCGACCTCCGCCTGGTGGAGACGCACTCGGCGGTCCTGCTGTTCGTGGGCGACCGGGTCCTCAAGGTGAAGAAGGCGATCGACCTCGGCTTCCTGGACCACACCGACCGGGAGGCCCGCCTCGCCGCCTGCCAGGAGGAGGTCCGCCTCAACCGTCGGCTCAGCCCCGACGTGTACCTGGGCGTGGCCGACATCGTCGGTCCGGACGGTGTGCTGTGCGACCACATGGTCGTGATGCGGCGGATGCCGGCCGAACGGTCGCTCAGCCGGTGCGTGGCCCGGGGCGAGGACGTCGACGATGCCCTCCAGGCCGTGGCTCACGCCCTCGCCGACCTGCACGCCCGCCCCGAGCTGCCCCCGGCGCCGGAGGTGGGGTCCCGGGCCGCGCTCCGGAGGGTGTGGGAGGAGTCCTTCGGCGAGCTGCGGGACAGCGGCGTCGACACCGACGACAGCCGCGCCATCGAGGGCCTCGTCGCGCGGTACCTCGCCGGGCGCGGCCCCCTGTTCGCCCGTCGGGTCGCCGCCGGGTGCGTCCGCGACGGGCACGGCGACCTGATGGCCGACGACATCTACCTGCTGCCCGACGGGCCAAGGATCCTCGACTGCCTCGAGTTCGACGTGCGCCTGCGCGTCGCCGACGTGGTCTCCGACGTCGCCTTCCTCGCCATGGACCTCGAGCGCCTCGGGCGGCCCGACCTCGCCGGCCGGTTCCTCGACCTCTACGGCCAGGTCTCGGGCGCGACCTGGCCCCCCTCGCTGGCCCACCACCACATCGCCCAGCGGGCACACGTCCGGGCCAAGGTCGCAGCCCTCCGGGGCGCCCAGGCCCTCGCCGGTGGCGAGACCTCGACCGACGGCCTCCTGGCCCTGGCCCGCCGGCACCTCGAGCGCGCCGAGGTGCGCCTGGTCGTGGTCGGTGGGCTGCCCGGCACCGGGAAGTCGACGGTGGCCGAGGCGGTGGCCGACCGGCTCGACGCCGTGGTGCTGCGGACCGACGAGGTGCGCCAGCGGGTGCCCGCGGGGGCCGGGGCCGACCGCTACGACCCGGCCAACGTCGACGCGGTGTACGCCGAGATGCTCCGGGAGGCCGAGGACCTGCTCTGCCTCGGCCAGCACGTCGTGCTCGACGCCACGTGGAGCGCCGCCGAGCACCGGGCCGCGGCGCGGGCCGTGGCCGAGCGGACCGCCAGCGCCCTGGTCGAGCTGCGCTGCGTCACCGCCGAGGCCGTCGCGGCCGAGCGCATCGCCCGGCGGGAGCGAGCCGAGGCCCACGGCTCGGAGGCGACCCCGGCGGTGGCCGCCGCCATGGCCGAGCGGTTCTCGGCCTGGCCGGAGGCCGTCGAGCTCGACACCACCCGGCCCGTCGACCGCACCGTCGCCGATGCCCTCGCCGCCCTCGCCTGGACCTGAACGAGGACCTGAACGACACACAAAGGGGTCAGACCCCTTTGTGTGTCGTGACCTTCGGCCCTAGGGCGAGCGGCTCCCCGGGCGCACCGTGCAGACGAGGAGGTGACCCCCACCTCCGCATTGGAGGTGTGCCATGACGGCCA
>CAYQGF010000145.1:0-8517 GCA_964416885.1 uncultured Iamiaceae bacterium | reverse complement strand
ACGGCGAGGACCTCGCCCTGCTGGGGCTTCTCCTTGGCGGTGTCGGGGATGACCAGACCGCTGGCGGTGGTGGCCTCGGCATCACCGGGGCGGACGACGATGCGATCGTCGAGCGGCTGAAGGTTCATTGCGCCTCCGTAGCGTCTTTGCTGTCTGGCACTCTCCTGTGCCGAGTGCCAACCCTAGGCCCGCTCGTTGGCACTCGCAAGCGGTGAGTGCTACTTCCGTCCCGAGACGAGGACGGCGCCGGCCGTGAACAGGCCTCCGGCCAGGAGGGGGACGCCGAGCGGCCCGACGAGGGGGCCGGCGCCGTTCAGGCCGCCCAGGGTGACGAGGGCGAAGGCCACGGCGAGGAGGCCGGCCGCGAGCAGCGACCGCCCGGCCGGCTGGCCCGGGGCGACCGGAACGTCGGGCGCCCGCTCGACCCGACCGGCCAGGGCGACCAGGGGCACCAGCACCAGCCCACACACCGCCGCCATCGCCACCCGGGTGAGCCACCAGGCGCCGCTGCCGGCCGGGTGGTCGGGCACCAGGCCCCACGGGAGGGCGACCAGGGCGACCAGCACGAGGGCGGTGAAGTGCCAGAGCAGGATCGTCATGGCGTTGCGGTTGAGGGCGACGACCGCGACCTGCACCGGCCGCCGCTCCAGGGCCCGCAGCAGCCGGGGCCGGAGGACCAGGGCCAGACCGGTCTGGGCCAGGCCCAGGGCGATCAGGGTGACCGTCGGCGGGGCGTTGTTCGCCACGCCGTCGCCCGGGTACCCGACCAGGCTCACCGGGTACGGGCCGACGTGGGTCAGCAGCCACAGGGCGCCGAGCCCGCCGACCAGCAGCGCCCACCCGGTCGTCCGCGGCCGCACCAGCCGGCCGTCGTACCAGGCGAAGCCGACCTGCTGGGCCACGCCGAACACCAGCAGGAAGTTGACGTAGGCGACGCCCGGGACACCGGCCAGACGCAGGGCGTCGACCACCCCGGCCGCGCCGGCGAGGGCGACCGCGACCGTGAGCCCCCACCGCTGATGGGCCGCCCACAGCGGCGGGGCCACGGCCACGACGAGGACGTAGACGGCGAGGAACCACACCGGCACGACCACCAGCCAGGCGACCGGCTCCACCGCGTCGGCCGGCACCCCACCGAGGCGGAGGAGGGCGGCCAGCCCGGCGCCCACCACGAACAGCAACGCCGCGGGGCGGACCAGCCGGGCCAGGCGCGTGCGGAGCCAGGCCCCGTAGGTCCCGCCCCGGGCCCGGGTCGTCGCCCACGAGGCGGCGTTGGCCACCCCGCCGACCACGAAGAACAGCGGCATCACCTGGAACAGCCACGTGAGCGGGCGCATCAGGGGCACCTCGGCCAGGGCGTTGACGCCGTCGAAGCGCCCGTCGGCGTAGCTGGGCACGACGACCAGCCAGTGGCCGAGGGCGACGGCGACCATCGCCACCGCCCGCATCAGGTCGACGCTGAGGTCCCGCGTCGGCCGCTCGGCCTGCAGTCCCGCGGCCGGAGCGGTCGTCGCGGGGGCGGTCGTCGAGGCCGCGGTGGTCGCTGTGGTTGCAATGGCGGTGAGCACTCGCCCACCCTCGGCCCCGCCGTCCGGCCCCGGCATCGAGGGAACCCCCCACCACCCCCTGGGGCACCCCGTGTCGATAGGTGTCAGACACCCTTCGACACAGTCGAGCATCGAGCACCTCGCGCTGGTGGGCCCCCGACGACCGCCCCGAGGCGCGGCCCCATGGCGGGTGGCGCGTGGGACCATGGCGCCGACCCCAGGAGGCGCGATGCGACGACGGACGGTGTGGGCGGTGCTGGCGGTCCTCGCCGGCCTGGCGCTGGCCGCCGGGTGCTCGTCGTCCTCCGGGGACGATGCCGCAGACCAGGCCGACAGCGTCGGCGACGACATCGGTGCCGGGGGCGAGGGCGGGGGCGGGGGCGGCGACGAGACGGCCGCCGGTGACGACGGGCCCCTCGGCGCCCAGGCCCCACCGGCGGAGGACCCGGCCCGGATCATCTACACGGCCGACCTCCGGGTGCGGGTCGACGACCCGGCCGCCGCGGCCCGGCAGGCCGTCGCCCTGGTCGAGGAGGCGGGCGGGTCGCTCGCCAGCCAGACCGAGGTCGAGGGTGAGGACCGGGTGACGGTGACGGTGCGGGTCCCGGTCGGCGGCTTCGGCTCCGCCGTCGACGCTCTCGCCGAGCTGGGCACCGTGCTCGACCGCCACGTCGAGGCCCAGGACGTCACCGACCAGGTGGTCGACCTCGAGGGTCGGCTCGAGAACGCCCGGGCCAGCGCCGACCGCCTGCGCGAGCTCTACGCCACCGCGGGCGACGTCGGCCAGATCGTCACCATCGAGCAGGCGCTCACGGAGCGGGAGGCGGAGGTCGAGTCGCTGGCCGGCCAGCTCCAGCAGCTCGAGGACCGGGCCGACCGTTCGACGATCACCGCCACCTTCGTCGACGAGGGCGAGCCGACGGTCGACGAGGACGACGACGCCAACGCCTTCGTCCAGGGCGTGCGAGCCGGGCGCGACCTGCTCCTGGGGCTGGGCACGGTGCTGGCCGCCCTCGCCGGCTTCCTCGTCCCCTTCTCGCCGCTGGTGCTGCTCGGCGTCGTCGCCGCCCTCGTCACCACCCGCCGCGCCCGGCGTCGTTCGAGCTCGCCGCCGGCCACCGCCCCGGCGCCCTCGACCTCGGGCCCCGGACCCGAGGATCAGAGCGGGCCGATGCCACCCTCGTAGACGCGGGCGACGACCTCGTCGATCGCCGGCTCCTCGATGGCGATGTCGACCACCTCGGCGCGGGCCATGGCGGCCTGGACCACCGCCGCGGCCGAGATGTCCGGACCGGCGAGCCGGAGCCGCTGCCGGACGCCCTCGACGGCGACCACGGTCGTCCCCGGCACGGCGAGCGGTGGCGCCACCTCGGCCAGGGTCACCACGACGGTCCGGGTCGCGCCCACGGCCCGCACGAGCTGGCCCAGGTCGCCGTCGTGCACCACCCGGCCCTGGTCGATCACCACGACGCGACGGCAGAGGCGCTCGACGTCGACCAGGTCGTGGGTGGTGAGGAGGATCGTGACGCCCCGCTCGGCGTTGACGTGGGCGAGGAAGCGGCGCACCCGGTCCTTGGCCACCACGTCGAGGCCGATCGTCGGCTCGTCGAGGTAGACGAGGTCGGGGCCGTGGATGAGGGCGGCGGCCAGGTCGCCCCGCATCCGTTGCCCGAGCGAGAGCTGCCGCACCGGCGTGGCCAGGATGTCGCCCAGCCCGAGCAGCTCGTCGAGCTCGGCCCGCCGCTCGCGGTACGCCGCCGCCGGCACCGCGTAGATGTGGCGCAGCAGCTCGAAGCTGTCGACCAGCGGCAGGTCGGGCCAGAGCTGCGACCGCTGGCCGAACACCACACCGACGCGCCGGGCCAGCTCGACCCGATGCCGGTTGGGGTCGAGCCCCCGCACGCGCACCGAGCCACCGGTGGGGACGAGGATGCCGGTGAGCATCTTCACCGTGGTCGACTTCCCGGCGCCGTTGGGGCCCAGGTAGCCGACGATCTCGCCCCGGCGGACCGTGAGGTCGATGCCGTCGACGGCCCGCACCTCCCGACGCCGGCGTCGGAACCGACCGGCGCGCTCCCGGCGGACGAACACCTTCTCGGCCCCCCGCAGCTCGATCAGGGCGTCGTCGGCCATCGGCTCGGGGCCGCTCGACCCGGCCCGATCCCGCCCCGGCCCCGGCCCGGACGCCGTGGGCTCCGTCGGCCCCGTCACGACCCGGTGCTCCGGTAGGCCCGCACGCCGGCCCGCCAGACCAGGCCGGCGACGAGCAGCGCCAGCGCGCCGACCGCCGGGCCGGCCCAGGCCAGGGCGGCCGGCCCACCGAGCGGGTCGTCCCGGCCGAGCAGCCCGAGGGCCGGGTAGTAGGCGGTGAAGGCCAGGGGGACCACGAAGCGGGCGTAGCGCTGGAGCCAGTCGCCGTAGACCCCGAGCGGGTACATCGACATCGACCGACCGCCGTAGGTGAAGGCGGCCGACACCTCCCGGGAGTCGACCAGCCAAAAGGTGATCGACACGGTGGCGACCCAGATGGCGGCGTAGATCACGACCGCGCCGATCACGCCGACCACCACCCGGGCGGCCACCTCGACCGGTCCGCCGACGATCGGGGCCACGGTGAGCCCGATCACGAGCATGACGAGGCCCTGGACGACCGACCCGACGTGGCGCAGGTCGAGGTCGCCCGCCACCACCTGGAACAGGAGGCGCCGGGGCCGCAACAGGAGCACGTCGAGGGCGCCGGTGCGGACCAGGACGGGCAGGTCGTCCAGGTGCCCGACCATGACGTCGGCCAGGTAGAACGCGGTCTGGCCCAGCCCGTAGAGGAGGACGACCTCCTCGACCCGCCAGCCGGCCAGCTGGTCGACGTTGGAGAAGACGGCCATGATCGCCACCACCTCCAGCGCGGTGAGGACGAGGTTGGTCGCGACCCCGATCGCGAACGAGGCCGGGTACTCCAGCGCCGAGCGGACGTGGGCGCCGACCAGGCGCAGGTAGAGCCGCACCGAGCCCTGCGGCCGGTCCACCGGGAGGCGAGGCCCGTCGGCAACGTCGACCACGTCAGCCACCCTGCACCACCACCCGTCGGGTAGCCCGGGCCTGGACGAGCCGGCCGACGGCGACCAGGGCCAGCGCCCAGGCCGCCTGGAGGCCGAGCGAGGCCGGGAGCGACGGGCGGGCCGTGCCGGTCCAGACGTCGGAGACGAGCTGGACCGTCGAGGCGAACGGCAGGGCGCGCAGCGGGACCTCGATGGCGTCGGGCAGCAGGGGCAGGGGGATCGTCAGCCCGGCCCCGATCAGCCACATGGTCATCAGCGCCCGCACCGCGCCACGGGCGTCGAGCAGCCAGAACCCGGCGCTGAAGGCGAGGAAGCGGAGCCCGAAGCTCACGGCCACGGCGAGAACCAGGGCGACCAGCACCGCCGGCACGGCCGCGGCGGCGGGCAGCCGGGCCCCGAAGAAGAGCACGCCGATCACGACCGGCGGGGCGAAGCGGACCAGGACCTCGTACCCGGCCCGGCCAGCGTCGACCGCGGCCCACCAGGCCTGGAGGTCGACCGGCCGGTACAGGTCGACCACCACGTCGCCGGTGCGGACCCGCTCGGCCAGGTCCTGGTGGCGGACGAAGATGTCGACGACGCCGATCATCCCCTGGCCGAGCCACACCTGGGTGACGAGGGCCGCCTCGCTCACCCCGCCGGCCGACCCGCCGTTCTCCCGGGCCACCGCCCCGACCACGGCCGACATCAGGATGCCGAACACGGTGTTGGTGAACAGGGACGCGACGGTCGCCCCCCGATAGGTGGCGAACCGGCGGAACGCTCTCCGGGCCACCTCCACGTACACCCGCACGACGTCCGACGGTAGCCCGGCGGCCACGGGAATCGAATGAGTGAGGACTCACTCAGAGGCGCTAGGGTGCCCGACCGATGTCCGCCCCGGCCCGCACCCGCGCCCCGGCGATGGCCCCCGAGGAGCGTCGGGCGGCGATCGTCGCCGCCGCCGTCCCCCTCTTCCTCGACGGCGGCCCGGCCATCACCACCCGCCAGGTGGCCGAGGCCGCCGGCATCGCCGAGGGCACGCTGTTCCGGGCCTTCGCCGACAAGGAGGACCTGGTCGAGGCGGTCATCGCCGCCGCCCTCGACCCGACCGCGGCCGACGAGGCCATGACCGCCATCGACGTCGACCGCCCCTTCGAGGAGCGCCTGGTCGCCGCCGTCGACGTCCTCCGGGAACGGGTGACCACCTACATCAGGGTCATGGCCCTGGCCGGGGCGACCCGCTCAGGCCCGGTCAGCCAGCCCCAGCCCCCGGCCTCCCTCCCCCACCTGGAGGCCCTGATCGCCGACGGCGCCCACCGGCTCCGGCTGGAGCCGACCGAGGCGGCGCACGTCCTGCGGGGCCTGATCGTCGTCAACGTCCACCCCTCCTTCCACCCCGGCCCGCCCCGCTCCTCGGCCGAGATCGTCGACCTCTTCCTCCACGGCGCCGCCGCGCCGACCACGACCTGAACGCCCCGACCACGACGGGAACCCGCTGCATGCTCTGGCCGCTGATCACCAGCCACCTCAAGCCGTACAAGAAGCCGCTCCTCCTGCTGCTCGTCCTCCAGGTCGTGCAGGCCGGCGCCACCCTGCTGCTGCCCTCGCTCAGCGGCGACATCATCGACCACGGCGTCATCGCCGGCGACAACGGCTACATCCGGCGGGTGGGCGCGGTGATGCTGGGCGTCGCCATCGTCCAGGTCGTGTTCAACATCGGGGCCATCCGGGTCGGCGCCCGGGTCGCCACCGCGTTCGGCCGCGACGTGCGGCGCAGCATCTTCCACTCGGTCACCGGCTTCTCCGCCCGCGAGGTCGGCGAGTTCGGGGCGCCGTCGCTGATCACCCGCATCACCAACGACGTCCAGCAGGTCCAGATCCTCATCGTCATGTCGCTGACGATCCTCGCCGCGGCACCGATCACCATCGTCGTGGGCACGGTCCTGGCCGTGCGCGAGGACGGTCCGCTGTCGCTGCTGCTGATCGTCAGCATCCCGGCCCTCGTCCTCAGCGTCGGGGCCGTGGTGTGGCGGATGATCCCCCAGTTCCAGGCCATCCAGGAGAAGATCGACCGGGTCAACGAGGTCCTGCGGGAGCAGATCATCGGCATCCGCGTGGTGCGGGCCTTCGGCCGGGAGCCGCACGAGGCCGGGCGCTTCGGGGCCGCCAACGACGAGCTCACCCTGCGGTCGTTGAACGCCGGTCGGCTGATGGCGTTCATGTTCCCGATCGTCATGACCGTGCTCAACGTGTCGAGCGTCGCCGCCGTGTTCTTCGGGGCCAGCCGCATCGAGAGCGGCGACATGCAGATCGGCGCCCTGATCGCCTTCCTCAGCTACCTGATCCAGATCCTGATGGCGGTGATGATGGGCACCTTCGTCGCCGTCATGACGCCCCGCGCCCAGGTCTGCGCCGAACGGATCCAGGAGGTGCTGCGCACCGAGCCGACGGTGGCCGACGCCCCGGACGCCGCGACCAGCCTTCCCGACCGGGCCACCCTCGAACTGCGCGACGTCGGCTTCCACTACCCGGGCGCCGAGGCACCGGTGCTGGGCGGGGTCAGCCTGGTGGCCGAGCCGGGCACCACCACCGCGGTCATCGGCAGCACCGGGTCGGGCAAGACGACGCTGCTCAACCTGGTGCCCCGGCTCTTCGACGCCACCGAGGGGGCGGTGCTGGTCGGCGGCGTCGACATCCGGGCCGTCGAGTCCGAGGCCCTGTGGCGCCACATCGGGCTGGTCCCCCAGAAGCCGTACCTCTTCTCCGGCACGGTGGGGAGCAACGTCCGCCTGGGCGCCCCCGACGCCACCGACGCCGAGGTGTGGCACGCCCTCGAGGTGGCCCAGGCCAAGGGCTTCGTCGAGGCCATGGGCGGGCTCGACGCCCGCATCGAACAGGGCGGCACCAACGTCTCGGGCGGGCAGCGCCAGCGGCTGGCCATCGCCCGGGCCGTCGTCCGGCGACCGGCGATCTACCTGTTCGACGACTCCTTCTCGGCCCTCGACCTGGCCACCGACGCCCGGCTCCGAGCCGCCCTCGCCCCCGAGGTGGGCGACAGCGTGATGGTCGTGGTCGCCCAGCGGGTGTCGACGATCATCGACGCCGACCAGATCCTGGTGCTGGAGGACGGCCGCCCGGTCGGGCTCGGCCCCCACGACGAGCTGGTGCGGACCTGTCCGACCTACGCCGAGATCGTGGCGTCCCAGCGAGCCAACGAAGTGGAGGCGGCGTGAGCGAGCGGAGCTTGCGAAGCGAGCGAACCATCGAGCACGGGCGTTCTGGCGGCGGAGCTGGCGGAGCCGCCAGCGGTCATCGGTGCCCGGCCACCGCGAGCCAGGGGCACATCCCCCACGACCTGGTGGCGCACCGATGACCGCCATCGACGACACCCCGAAGCCCGAGGTGCCCGAGGGCGACGCCGGCGAGCAGCCGGCGGCCTACCAGCCGCCCGCGGCCGAGCGCCGGGGCATCGGCGGCGGCCGGATCGGCGCCATCGGGATGCCGGTGGAGAAGAGCGACGACTTCGGCGGCACCCTGCGGCGCCTGATGGCCCGCCTCCGGGCCGAGCGGATGGTCGTCGTCGCCGTGGTGGCCCTGTCGTTCTGCGCCGTCGCCCTCATGTCGGTCGGCCCCCGCATCCTCGGCCGGGCCACCAACGTGGTCGTCGAGGGCGTCTTCCGGCCCGACGCCGGCATCGACTGGCCCCGGCTCGAACGCACCCTGCTGCTGGCCCTGGCCGTCTACGTCGGCTCGTCGGTCCTGACCTACCTCCAGGGCTACCTGCTGGCCGGCATCGTGCAGCGGTCGATGGCCCGCCTGCGCGACGAGGTCGAGGCCAAGATCAACCGGCTGCCGCTGTCGCACCTCGACACCCAACCGCGGGGCGACGTCCTCAGCCGGGTCACCAACGACATCGACAACCTGGCCCAGGG
>CAYQGF010000144.1:0-8519 GCA_964416885.1 uncultured Iamiaceae bacterium | reverse complement strand
CCCCGCCGACCACGGCGGTGCTGGGGTCGTCGTCGAAGGGGCGGAGGTGGATCCCCCCCATCCGCTCGCCCCCGACCCGGCCGAGCTGGAGCGAGTCCATGTGCCGCCGGGCCGGGTAGGTGGCCATGGTGAAGAACACGGCGTCGGCATCGTCGGCGGCGCTCGGGTGGTGGAGGTCGAAGAAGTAGCTCTCCCGCCAGTGCGGGTGGGGGTGCTCGACCCGGCCGAGCAGCTCGGGGGTCTGGTGGGCCAGGTGCTCGTCGCCCGGACCGGGGCGGGGAGGTGCGGTCATGGAAGCTCCGTCGACGGGTGACGGCGGGCACCCTACGCCGGCCGGCACACAACGGGGTCAGACCCCTTCGTGTGCCGGCCGGCGGAGCCGCGCCACACCCCGGGAGCCCGAGGACAGGCGCGTTGTGAGAACACCTTGTTAACGTCGACCTTCGGTGTGCCGGGAAGTCTGGTCGGCGTCTTAACGTCAGCCGACCCTCCATGGCCACCCTCGTCCTCCTCCACCTCCTCGCCGCCGCGACCGTTTTCGTCGGCGGTCGCACCCTCGGACGGCGAGGCCTGTTCGCGGTCGCCCTGATCCCCCCGGCGGCGACGACGGCCTGGCTGGCGACACAGGTCGGCCCGGTGCTCGACGGGGCGACGCCCCACCAGCGGGCCGTGTGGGTGCCGTCGCTCGACGTCGCCCTGTCGTTCCGGCTCGACGGTTTCGCCCTGCTCATGGGCCTGGTGGTGGCGGGCATCGGGACGCTGGTCCTGGCCTGGTCGATCGCCTACTTCGGCGCCGACCAACCCCTCGACCGCCTCGTCCGCTTCGCCGGCGGGTTCGTCGCCTTCGCCGGGGCCATGCTCGGACTGGTCCTGGCCGACGACGTGTGGACGCTCTTCGTCTTCTGGGAGCTCACGTCGGTCACCTCGTTCGTGCTCATCGGGCTCGACCACGAGCAGGCGACAGCCCGGGCCGCGGCCCAGCGGGCGCTGCTGATCACCGCCGGCGGGGGCCTGGCCCTGCTGGGCGGGCTGGTGCTCGTGACCCAGGCCGCGGGGACGACGTCGCTCGCCGGGCTGGCGGCCGACCCGCCGACGGGCACCGTCGTCACCGCCGGCCTCCTCCTCGTGCTGGTCGGCGCCGCCACCAAGTCGGCCCAGGTGCCCTTCCAGGTGTGGCTGCCCGGCGCCATGGCCGCACCGACCCCGGTCAGTGCCTTCCTCCACTCCGCCACCATGGTCAAGGCCGGCGTGATCCTGATCGGTCGGTTCGCCCCGATCTTCGGCGACCTGGGGTGGTGGCGTCCCGTCGTCGTCTCGATCGGGGTGGCGACCATGCTCGTCGGCGGCATCGGGGCGCTGCGCCAGCACGACGCCAAGCTCCTGCTGGCCCACGGCACCGTGAGCCAGCTCGGGTTCATGGTGGTCGTGTTCGGCATCGGCCACCCCGACGTCACCGCCGCCGCGGTGGCCGTGCTGGTCGGCCACGCCCTGTTCAAGGCCGCGCTGTTCCTCTCGGTCGGCGTGGTCGACCACGCCACCGGGTCCCGCGACATCCGCCGCCTGGCCGGGGTCGGACAGCGCCTCCCGCTCCTCGCCGGGCTGGCCGCCATCGCCGCCGCCTCGATGGCCGGGCTGCCACCGCTCCTGGGCTTCGTGGCCAAGGAGGCGGTGCTCGAGACCCTGCTCCACGAAGACGACCCCTGGGCCACGGTGGCCCTCGTCGGCATCGCCGTCGGCTCGGTTCTGACCGTCGCCTACACCGCCCGGCTGTGGTGGGGCCTGTTCGGCCCCGGGCCCGGCCGAGCCACCGACGACCGGGCCGAGGTGCACCACGCCCCTGGCCCGGCCCTCGTGGCACCGATCGGGTTGCTCGCCGGCCTCACCGTGCTGGGCGGGGTGCTGGCCGGGCCGCTCGGCGAGCGACTGGCCGTCGCGGGCGAGGCCCTCGACCCCTACGCCCACGGCCACCTCGTGCTGTGGGCCGGGCTGACGACGCCGTTGCTGATCTCGGCCGCCATCGTCGCGGCCGGGGCCGGCCTCCACCTGCTGCTGCGGCGGACCGGGGGCGTCCCGGCGGCCCGGGTGTCGGGCGAGGTCGTCTTCCAGCGGGGCTTCGACGGCCTCCTCGACGGCGCCCGCCGGGTCACCGGTGTGGTCCAGAACGGCTCGCTCCCGGCCTACCTCGCGGTGGTGTGGACCGTGGTCGTCGCCGCCGCTCTCGGCGCCGTGGCCGCGGGCGCCCGCCTGGGCGACGCCGGCACGGTCCTGGCCGACGACGTCCTCCAGGTCGCGGTGGTCGCCATCACCGCGCTGATGGCGGTCGGCGTCGCCGTCGCCCGCCGCCGGTTCTCGTCGGTCCTGTTGCTCGGGGGCGTGGGCTACGGGATGGCCGTGGTGTTCGTCCTCTTCGGCGCACCCGACCTGGCCCTGACCCAGGTGCTGGTGGAGACGCTCAGCCTCATCGTCTTCCTGCTGGTGCTGCGCCAGCTGCCCGAGGGGTACTCGGCCCCGCCGGAGTGGGCGCCCCGCACCGTCCGCCTCGCCATCGCCGTCGCGGTGGGCCTCGGCGTGGCCGGGCTCGCCGCGTTCGCGGGCACGGTGCGGACCGACGCGCCCGTGGCCGACGAGTACGTCGCCCGCTCCGAGCCCGAGGCCGGCGGCCACAACGTCGTCAACGTGATCCTCGTCGACTTCCGGGGCATCGACACCATGGGCGAGATCACGGTGCTGGCCGTCGCCGCCGCCGGCATCGCCAACCTGGTGCGAGGGGCGCGGCGCGACGACCGGGAGGACGATGCCGACCCGCTCGAGGCACCGGCCGACGGCGAGGACCCGACGATGGTCGGCGACCGCTCGGTCGTTTTCGACGTCGTGGCCCGGGCGCTGTTCCCGGTGCTGCTCCTGGTGTCGCTGTACGTGACGATGCGGGGCCACAACGCTCCGGGCGGTGGGTTCGCCGGGGGGCTGGTGGCCGGGAGCGCCTTCCTCATGAGGTTCCTGGCCGGCGGGCAGCCGCCCCTCGCCCGCGACCGTGCCCTCCCGACCTCGGGCCTCGTCGGGGCCGGGCTCCTGCTGGCCGTCGCCACCGGCACCGCCGCGGTCGTCGGCGGCCAGGAGTTCCTCCAGTCGACGATCTGGAAGCTGCACCCGCCGGTCGTGGGCGAGGTCAAGCTGGTGACCTCGACCGCCTTCGACCTCGGCGTCTACCTGCTGGTGCTGGGCGTCGTCCTGAGCATCCTCACCCACCTGGGCGCAGGGCCGGGGCTCCGGGCCGCCCGCCGCCACGCCGCCCCGGAGGCGACCCGATGAGCGAGCGCAGCGAGCGAACCAGTAAGCACAGTCCGTTCTCCGACGGCGGAGCTTGCGGAGCCGTCGGGGCTCATCGGCGCCCAGCCACCACGAACAGGTCGAGCGTCACCGACGATCGAGTCGCGCACCGATGAGCCTCGTCCTCATCGCGCTCGTGGCCGTGCTGGTCGGCACCGGGACCTACCTGATGCTCCACCGCACCATCACCCGGATCATCCTGGGCGTGGGCCTGATCGGCAACGGCGTGAACCTGGTGATCGTCAGCGCCGGGGGCCGGGCCGGCGGAGCACCGATCGTCGGCCGGGCCGGCCCCTTCACCGACCCGGTGCCCCAGGCCCTGGTGCTCACCGCCATCGTCATCGGCTTCGCCACCCAGGCCTTCCTGCTGGCGCTGGCGTGGCGCAACTGGACCCTCGACGGCAACGACGAGGTGGAGGACGACATCTCCGACCGACGCCTCGCCCGCCGCGCTGCGGACGGGCCGGCTCCCGACCCGTACGAGGGCGACGACGCCGACCGGGAGGCCCCCTGATGGGCCGCGTCGTCCCCCTGCTGGTCGCCATCCCCCTGCTCGCGGCGGCGCTGAGCCTCCTGCTGGCCCGGTGGCGGGGCGCCCAGCGGGCGCTCGCCCTGGTGGGCACCGCGGCCGGGCTCGGGCTGAGCATCGCCCTGCTGGTCCACGTCGAGCGCACCGGCACCGCCGCGGTGGCCCGGGTCGGGGCCTGGGGCACCTCGATCGGCATCACCTACGTGGTCGACCGGCTGGCCGCGGTGATGCTCGTCGTGGGCTTCGCGACCCTCCTCGTGGTGCTCGTGTTCGCGGTGGGCCAACGGTCGGCCGACGAGAGCACGCCCTACTACCACCCGGCCTACCTGGTGCTCACCGCCGGGGTGGCCGCGGCGTTCTGCGCCGGCGACCTGTTCCACCTGTTCGTGGCCTTCGAGGTCCTGCTGATGGCGAGCTACGTGCTGCTCACCCTCCAGGGCCGGCCCGGGCAGGTGCGCTCCGGCACGACCTATGTGGTGATCAACACCGTCGAGTCCATGGTGCTCGTCACCGGGGTGGGCCTGGTCTACGCCGCCACCGGCACCCTGAGCATGGCCGACCTCCCCGAGGCCCTCGCCGCCCTCGACCCGGGCGTTCGCACCGGGCTCCAGCTCCTCCTGCTGATCGCCTTCGGGCTCAAGGCCGCCGTCTTCCCCCTGTTCTTCTGGCTGCCGGACTCGTACCCGACGGCGCCCAGCCCGGTCACCGCGGTGTTCGCCGGCCTGCTGACCAAGATCGGGGTCTACTGCCTGATCCGCACCCAGACCCTGTTGTTCCCCGGTCACCTCGACACGCTGCTCGTCTACGTCGCCGCCTTCACCATGGTGGTGGGTGTGCTCGGCGCCATCGCCCAGGGCGACATCAAGCGCATCCTCTCGTTCCACATCGTCAGCCAGATCGGCTACATGGTCATGGGGCTGGCCATCGGCGGACCGGTCGCCATCGCCGCCACGGTCTTCTTCGTGATCCACCAGATCCCGGTGAAGACCTCGCTGTTCCTGGTCGAAGGGATCGTCGAGCACACCGAGGGGACCGGCGCCCTCGACCGCCTCGGCGGCCTGGCCCGGCGCTCCGGACCCCTGGCCCTCTGCTTCGCCCTGCCTGCCCTGAGCCTGGCCGGGCTCCCGCCGTTCTCCGGCTTCGTCGGCAAGCTCGGCCTGATCGGGGCGGGGATGGACGCGGGCCAGTACGCCGTCACCGGCGTCGCCCTGGTGGTCAGCCTCCTGACCCTGGTGTCGATGGCCAAGATCTGGCTGGGCGCCTTCTGGGGCGAAGCCACCGCCCCGACCACCATCGAGCCGGGCGATGGCATCCTCGGCCGCAACCGCACGATGGCCGGCGCGACGGTGGCGCTGGTTGCGGCCGCCCTGGCCTTGGCGCTGGCGGCCGGGCCCGTCTACCGGTTCTGCGACCGCACCGCCGCCGACCTGACGACCCCGGGCCGCTACGCCGCCCAGGTGACCGGTCGATGAGCCGCCTGGCCCGCCGGTGGCCCTGGCTGGTCGGCCTCACGGCCACGTGGGTCGTGCTCCAGGGCGACCTGACGGTCGGCAACCTGCTGGGCGGGGCGGGGGCGGCCGCCCTGGTGTTGGTCGCCGTGCCCGTGGCCGAGGCCCCCCGTGCTCATCGGGTCCATCCCCTCGCCCTGGTCCGGTTCGTCGGCTTCGTCCTCGTCAGCCTGGTGACGTCCAGCCTGGCCGTCGTGGCCGCCTCGTTGGCACCGTCGCCGGCCCGGTGGCGCAGCGGCATCGTGCGGTGCGAGCTCCCGGGGGCCACGCCGTTGGTGACGACGATGGTCGCCGACGCCATCACCCTCACCCCGGGGACCCTCACGGTGACGGCCGAGACCGGGACCGACGGTGCCGTGCTCCACGTCCACGCCCTCGGGCTGACCGACCCCGACGCCTTCCGGGCCGAGGTCTCCGACCTCCACCGCCGGGCCACCGCCGCGGTCACGCCCCTCGCCGGCGAGGCCTCAGCGTGAGCGCGGTCGCCGCCATCAGCCTGGCGATGCTGGTCGGGGCGGCCGGCCTCTGCGCCTGGCGGGTGGTCAGGGCCGAGCTACTGGCCGACAAGGCCATCGCCCTCGACGTCATCACCGCCACCATCGTCAGCGGCGTTGCGGTCGGCGCCGCCCTCAGCGGCGACGGCCTCCTCGTCGACCTAGCCCTGGTGCTGGGCCTCCTCGGCTTCCTCGCCACCGTGACGGTGGCCCGGTTCATCGAGAGGCGGGGCCGGTGAACATGGTCCGCGACATCGTGGCCGGCGGGCTGCTCCTGTCGGGGAGCGCCCTGGCCCTGTCCGCGGTCGTCGGCCTGTACCGGCTCCCCGACGTCTACGCCCGGATGCACGCCGCGACCAAACCGGCCACCCTCGGCGTCGCCCTCTGCCTGGCCGGGGCCGCGGTCCGGGCCGACGACCCGTCCGACGTCGCCAAGCTGATGGCCGCGATCGTCTTCCAGCTCCTCACCGCGCCGGTGGCGGGCCACCTGGTCGGCCGGGCCGCCCACCGCTCCGGCGCTCCCCTGTCCGACCACACCGTCGTCGACGAGCTCACCGACCGGCCCTGACGTCCCGCCGACGGACGCCGCGTTCAGCCCATGCCGTCGGAGAGGTCGAGGATCTCGTCCAGCTCGACCAGGTCGGTCGCGGTGACGACGCCGATGAACCGGCCGTCATCGCACACGGCGAGCCGGTCCGCGTCCGACGAACGCATCGCCCGCACGGCATCGGCCAGGAGCCACGACGGGTCGGCGACGGGGACATCCGTGCGCATGACCCGGTCGACGGTCACCTCCGGCCAGGCCGCTCGGTCGACCGACCCGAGCCGGGCCGCCTCGGCGAAGCCGAGGTAGCGGTCGCCGTCCACGATGGGGACCGATCGCTGCCGGGTACCGACGAGGTGCTGCCAGAACAGCTCCTCGACGGTGGCGTCGGGCGGTGCGGTGCGAGCCTCGGTGTCGAGGGCCACCGCGAGGGGCATCTGCAGGCGACGTTCGAGGTGTCCGACCTGACGAGTGGCCTGGTACGGCGAGATCGAGGATCGGCCCATCGCCAACTGGGCCACGACGGCCGCGATGAGCCCGGGGACGACGAAGCCGGGCCGCCCCGTGAACTCGGCGACGAACACGACGGCCGCGAGCGGGACCCGGTAGCCGGCACCGAGGAAGGCGGCCATCCCCACGACCGGGAACAAGGTGGTCCCCTCCATGTCGAACAGCCCGCCCACGGCCCGACCGACCAGGGCGCCCTGGATCACGAGGGGGATGAAGAGCCCACCGGTACCGCCACCGGCAACGGCAGCGGCGGTGCCCACCACTCGGAGGGTGCCGAGGGCGACGATGGCCACCACCGCGTGCTCCGGCTCCAGCGCCCAGCGGAGGGCGTTGTACCCCGGGCCCATGCCGAGCGGTCCGTCGCCGAGGGCATGGCCGGCCAACACGACGGCGCCCAGGGCAGCGCCCGCACCAACGACCCGCACCACGGGGTGGCCCCGCTCCGAGAGGCGCTTGGCCACGGCGATCAGGCCGACGAAGAGCCGGGCCAACACCCCGGCCACCAGGCCGATGACGGCGGCACCGCCGAGGTCGACGAGGTTGAACGGGGGCTGCCCTGCCACCGGCAGGATCGGCTCGGTGCCCGCCAGGACGGCGAACACGACGTAGCTCGCGGCCGAGCCGATGGCGGCCGGGAGGACCATGCGCCGGGCCAGGTCGTCCTGGAACGGCACCTCCATGGCGAACACCAGCCCGGTGACCGGGGCCTTGAACACCGCGGAGACCCCGGCCGCGGCCCCGGCGACCATGAGGAGCTTGGCTTCCTCCGCTCCGAACAGACGGGCCAGCCGGCGTTGCATCGCTGCACCGACGGAGGCGCCGGCGTAGAGCGCCGGGCCCTCGTGGCCCATCGGCACGCCCGATCCGAGCGTCGCCGCCGAAGCCGCCAACTTGAGCGGGAGATCACGCAGCCGGAGCCGGCCACCACCGGCATCGTGGAAGGCGCGGATGTAGTCGTCCGAGGTCGCCGGCCCGAGCGGCGGCCTCCCGCTCCTCAGGACCAGGGCCGTGACGACCAGCCCGACCCCTGGCGCCACGGCCTGCCCCGCGACCGGCAGCTCCAGCACCCACGCGAAGACGATGTCACCGGTCAGCCGCTCGAAGGCGGCCACGACCAGCCCGACGACGACACCCGTGAGCCCGGCGACCAGCAGGACCTGCTGCGACCGACGGGTGACCTCGGCCAGGCGCTCGCGCCCCCGTGCGGGCAGGGCCCGGATCGAGGACCAGCGGCCCGTCACGATGGCGCGCCCGCACCGACGGAGGTCGGTGGCACCAGGAGGGAGCGGTCGGTCGGGTCGGCGCGTGTCGTGAACGACTGTCTATCGGCAGCAGCCGGCGGGTGCCGACGCGACGAGGCCCCCGACGCGGTCGCGCCGGGGGCCTCGTCGACGGGGCGCGGGCGCTACACCGCGTCGGCGCCCTGCTCTCCGGTGCGGATGCGCACCAGGGTCTCGACCGGGCTCACCCAGATCTTCCCGTCACCGATCTTGCCGGTGGCCGACGCCTTGGTGATCACGTCGACCACGTGGTCGGCATCGGGGTCGTCGACGACGACCTCGAGCTTGATCTTGGGGACGAAGTCGATCTGGTACTCGGTGCCCCGG
>CAYQGF010000143.1:5521-8534 GCA_964416885.1 uncultured Iamiaceae bacterium | reverse complement strand
GGACCTCGCCGAGCAGCCGCTCGACCAGCCCGTCGAGGAGGTCGGCCTTGTCGCCCACGTGGCGGTAGAGGGCCATGGCCGACACGCCGAGCTCGCGTCCGATCGCGGCCATGGTGACGGCGTCGATGCCGCCCTCGTCGGCCACGGCCAGGGCGGCATCGAGCACCGCGGCGCGGTCGATCAGACGGGGCCGGGCCATGGCCCGACGTTAGTTGACAGCATAAATTTATGCCATAAACTCTCGGCATGCGGATCCTCCTCAGCGATGGCTCGTCGCTCGCCTCCCGCCAGGCCGCCGGGCTGCTCGGTCGGGCCGGCCACGACGTCGGTGTGCTGGGCGGCGACCGGTTGGCCCTCACCGCCTGGACCCGGTGGGTGCGTCGCCGCCACGACTGCCCCCGCTACGGCGACGACCCGTGGGCCTGGCTCGACCTCGCCCTGACGGTCACCCGCGAGGGGGGCTACGACGTCCTCCTGCCGACCCAGGAGCAGGCTGCGGCCCTCTCCGCCGGGGCCGACCGGGTCGTCGCCGCCGGGGCCCGGACCGCGGTGCCGCCGTTCCCGGCCCTCGCCGCCGTCCAGGACAAGGCCTCGGCCGCGGCCACCCTCGACCGGCTCGGCATCCCCCAGCCGCCGACCGAGGTCCTGCCCGCCGCCGAGGCCCGGGCGACCTGGGGCCGTTTCCCGGTCTTCGCCAAGCAGCCGGTGGCCACCGCCTCGACCGGCGTCGTCCGGGCCACGACGGCGGCGGACCTCCCCGATGGGCCCGGCGACCTCGTCCTCCAGGAACCCGCCCCCGGCCCGCTGGCCATGGTGCAGACGATCTGGTGCCGGGGCGAGCTGGTGGCCGCCCACGCCAACGAACGGGTCGCCGAGGGCGCGGGCGGCGGGGCGGCCCGCAAGCGGAGCCTCGACCGGCCCGACGCCGTCGACCTGCTGCGGGCCCTCGGCACCGACCTCGGGTGGCACGGAGCGCTGTGCGCCGACGTGATCCTGGCCCCGACCGGGCCGGTCGTGATCGACGTCAACCCTCGCCTGGTCGAGCCGGCCAACGCCGCCGCCAGCGGGGTCGACCTGGTCGGCGCCCTGGTCGAGGCGGCCTTCGACCGGCCCGCCCCGCAGCCGACGTCCGTCCCGGGGGTCGAGACCCACCAGCTCCTCCTGGCCGCCCTGGGCGCCGCCCAGCGGGGCGAGGGGCGGCGGGCGATCGCCCGGGAGGTGTGGGCGGGCCTGCGCCCCGGCGGGCGGTCCCGGGAGGAGCTGACGCCGGTCGCCCACGACTGGCGAGCCGGTGTCCCGGTCGCCGGCGTGGTCGCGGCCGTCCTCGCCCGGCCGTCGGCCTGGTCGTGGTTCACCTCCGGCTCCGTCGCCGGCTACGCCCTGACCCCCGACGGCTGGGACCAGCTCCTCGCCCACCACGCCGCCATGGTCACCGCTCCCGAGCGAACCGGTGATCAGATCCCCCCTCGGCGCGGGGAATCTGATCACGGGTACGAGGTTTGGAGGGGTGACCCGGTAGGGTGACGGCTTCGGCACATCACGTGCCGGCTGTCCCGGTGCGCAGCCCGACGGCGGTTCCCCGCCCTCTCGTCCGGTCCGACAGCCCCTGATCCGGTTCGCTGCGGCCCCTCGCCAACGACGGCGAGGTCGACCACAGGAGCATTCGTGCCCCCCACCTTCGGCGCCCTCGGCGTCCCCGGCCAGCTGACCCGCGTCCTCTACGAGCGCGGCATCGAAGAGCCGTTCCCCATCCAGGCGGCGACGCTGCCCGACACCCTCGCCGGCAAGGACGTCTGCGGACGGGCCCCCACCGGCTCGGGCAAGACCCTCGCCTTCGGCATCCCGATGGCCGTCCGGGTCACCAACGCCTCGCCCAAGCGGCCCAAGGCCCTCGTCCTGGTCCCCACCCGTGAGCTCGCGGCCCAGGTCCGCGACGAGCTCGTCCCCCTGCTCAAGCCGTTCGGCCGCAGCGTCCACGCCGTCTACGGCGGCGTCGGCATGGGCGCCCAGGTCCAGGCCCTGCGGAAGGGCGTCGACGTCCTCGTCGCCTGCCCCGGCCGCCTGGCCGACCTGATCCAGCAGGGCCACGTCCGGCTCGACCGGGTCAACTTCGTCGTGCTCGACGAGGCCGACCGCATGGCCGACATGGGGTTCCTCCCCGAGGTCAAGCGGCTGCTCGACCAGGTGATGCCCGACCGGCAGACCCTCCTGTTCAGCGCCACCCTCGACGGCGACGTCGACGTGCTGATCAAGCGCTACCAGAAGAACCCGGTGCGCCATGGCGTGGACAAGCCGGAGGACGAGGCCGTCAACCGCCACGTCCTCTGGCGGGCCGAGCGGGAGGAGAAGGTCGCCCTCACCGCCCAGGTCGTCGCCGCCCACTGGCCGGCCATCGTGTTCAGCCGCACCAAGCACGGTGCCGACCGGATCGCCCGCCAGCTCAGCCGGCACGGCATCGACGCCGTCGCCATCCACGGCAACCGCTCCCAGGGCCAGCGGGAGCGGGCGCTCCGGGACTTCACGTCGAACCGGGCCCAGGCCCTGGTCGCCACCGACGTCGCCGCCCGCGGCATCCACGTCGACGGTGTGGCCTGCGTCGTGCACTTCGACGCGCCGCCCGACCACAAGGACTTCGTCCACCGCTCCGGCCGCACCGGCCGGGCCGGGGCCGAGGGCCTCGTCGTCACCCTGAGCCCCCGCGACGACGTCCGGGCCGTGGCCAAGATGATGGGCAAGGCCGGCGTGACCGGGGTCGTCGCCCGGGACCCCGACGTGGCGGAGCTCGGCCGGCCGGCCCCGGCGCCGTCCCGTCCGGCGAAGCGGGAGGAGCCCGAGGTCCGTCCGGCCCGCCCCGCCGGTGCGGCGCCGAAGGGCGGGGGCAAGGGGGGCAGCTCCGGCAACGGAGGGCGCCGTCGCAAGCCCCGCCCCGACGATCGGCACCGCGACGAGGGCGGTCGGGCCAAGGCCGCGGAGCCGGCGAGCGCCGGTCGGCCCCGGCGTCCCAAGGCCAAGG
>CAYQGF010000143.1:0-5511 GCA_964416885.1 uncultured Iamiaceae bacterium | reverse complement strand
GCTCGACCACTCGGGCCAGCCCCGCCGCACCGGCGGTGGTCGCCAGGGCCGTCCGCCCGGCGCTCGCTCCGGTGGCCCGGGTGGGGGTAGCGGCGGAGGCCGCCGCCGGCCCCGCTGAGGTCCCATTCGCCCCCGACGTCGCGCCCTCTCGAAGTGGCGCGCTGATCAGCTTCGCCCCGGTGACGTTCTGCGAGCCGGACGCGACCAGCGCGCCCCTCGGTCGGCCGCGACCAGGGGCGATCGGGGCGGCGAGGCCGGTGCTGTGGCAACCTGAACCGGCCTGACCGCCGGGTCAGGCGAAAGGGGACCTCGTTGCGCACCACCTCGTTCCGTCGTTGGGCCGTCGCGGCGCTGGCCGTGGCCCTGCTCGGCGCCGGCTGCACCGACGACGACTCGGCCGACCCCGCCGATGGTCCCGACACCACCGACGCGGTCGACGTCGAGGTCCGCGGCGAAGGCGACACCTACGAGGCCACCATCCGGCGTGACGCCGCGGGCGTCCCCCACATCAGCGGGGCGAGCCTCACCGACGTCACCTTCGGGCAGGGATGGGCCAGCGGCGAGGACCGGACCTGCGACCTGGCCGACCAGATCCTGAAGGTCACCGCCCAGCGGGCCCGCTGGCTCGGCCCCGGCGACGACGACGCCAACATCAGCTCCGACCTGTCGTGGCGGGCCATCGGCGTCGCCGAGGTGGCCGCGGCCGACTGGGAGGAGGCCAGCGACGAGGTCAAGGAGCCGATCACGGCGTACGCGGCGGGATGGAACGCCCACCTGGCCGACGTCGGCGTCGACGGGATCGCCGACTGGTGCGCCGGCGAGGAGTGGGTCCGGCCGATCGAGCCCCTCGACGTCTACACCTACGCCCGTTCGATCGCCCTCATGGCCTCCAGCGGGGCGGTGGCCGGCATGCTCGCCAGCGCCCAGCCGCCGACCGCTGCGGCCGACGCCGACGCCGACGGCGAGGGCGTGGTCGAGGACGAGGCCGCCGTGGGCGCCACCCCGACCGACCCCGCCTCGACCGACGCCCCGTCGGCCGACGAGATGGCCGCGGCGCTGCCGGAGCTGGTGCAGCCGTCGGTGGCCTCCAACGGCTGGGCCATCGGGGCGGGCCGGTCCACCGAGGGTGGCGGGATGCTCGTCGGCAACCCCCACTTCCCGTGGGAGGGCGAGCTCCGGTTCTGGGAGGTCCACCTCACCGTCCCCGGCGAGACCGACATCTACGGCGTCCAGCTCTCGGGCGTGCCCGGCATCGGCATCGGCTTCACCGAGACCTTCGGGTGGACCCACACCGTCTCGGCCGGCAACCGCTTCACCGCCTACCTGCTCGACCTGGTCCCGGGGGACCCGACCAGCTACGTCTACGGCGACACCACCAAGCAGATCGAGCCGACCGACGTGGTGATCGAGGTGCTCGGCGACGACGGCGAGGTCACCGAGGAGACCCACACGGTCTGGCGGAGCCACTACGGCCCGATGCTCGACTTCCCCGGCCTCGGCTGGTCCGACACCCAGGCGATCACCCTCCGGGACGCCAACATCGAGAACGACGAGTTCATCGAGCAGTACTTCCGGATGACCCAGGCCCAGGACCTCGACGAGCTGATCGAGATCAACCGCGACGTCACCGGCGTCCCGCTGTTCAACACCATCGCCACCTCCGCCGACGGCCGGGCCTGGTACGCCGACACGTCGGCCACCCCGGCCCTGTCCGACGAGGCGCTCGCGGCCTACGAGGGCTCGCTGGAGACCGACGCCTTCGTCAAGATCGCCGCCGACAACGGAGCGATCCTCCTCGATGGCAGCGACCCCCTCTACGAGTGGGAGGAGCGCGAGGGTGCCCGCGACCCCGGGCTGGTGCCGTTCGACGAGATGCCGATGACCGAGCGCGACGACTACGTCTTCAACGCCAACGACTCCTTCTGGGTGTCGCATGCCCAGGAGCTCCTGGCCGGCGACTACTCGCCGCTGCACGGCCGTCAGGACGTCGTCCAGTCGTTCCGCACCCGGGAGAACGCCCTGGTGCTCGATGACACCACCGCCTCCGGCCCGGCCGGGGACGACGGCACCTTCACCCTCGACGAGCTGGCCGACGCCGCCCTCCTCAACCAGGGCTTCGTGGCCCGCGAGCTGCTCGACGACGTGGTCGCCCGGTGCGAGGGCGGCCCGGCCGACATCGAGGTCGAGGCCCTGACCGACGAGGGCGGGGCCGAGCTGTTGCCGGCGGCGACGGTCGACCTGGCCGCGGCCTGTGCCGTCCTCGCCGACTGGGACGGCATCTACGACCTCGACCGGTCCGGACCGGTGCTGTGGCGGGAGATGTTCAACAGCTACGACACCGAGGCCCTCACCGACGCCGGCGAGCTGTGGGCCGAGCCGTTCGACGCCGCCGACCCGGTCGGCACCCCGGCCGGGCTGACCGAGGCGCCGCCGGCCGAGCCCTCCGACCCCGTCCTGACCCACCTGGCCCGGGCGGTGCAGGTGCTCGAGGCCGCCGGGCTGGCGGTGGACGTCCCCCTCGGCGACGTCCAGGTCGCCCGACGGGGCGACGACATGGTGCCGGTCCACGGTGGCGGTGGCATCGACGGCACCACCAACGTCGTCGGTTACGGCCAGGGCTGGAGCATCCTCGACCCGATCCTGACCGGCATCGAGCGCGAGCCGGTCGTCGCCGGCTTCGGTGTCGCCGAGGTCACCGACTCCGACGGCGAGACGAGCACCGGCTACCGGGTCAACAACGGCACGTCGTTCCTCTACGCCCTGGCCTACGGCCCCGACGGTCCCCACGCCAAGGCGTTCCTCACCTACGGCAACACCGCGGACCGCAGCGACCCCCTCTACGCCGAGGCGACCCGGGCCTTCAGCGCCAAGGAGTGGCGCGACATCGCCTTCACCGAGGACGACGTCGCGGCCGCCACCGAGTCCGCCCTCGAGGTCCGCGGCTGACGGACGCGACGTGCCAGGCACGTCGCGTCCGTCAGTAGCCGGGGGCGGGCTGGAAGAGGTCGAACCGGAAGCCCTGGTCGTCCACGCACTCGGCGTTGCCGCCCGACGGGTAGTCGGTGCGGTTGAGCACCCGACCGCCCAGCTCCTCGACCTTGGCCGCGAAGGGCTCGATGTCGTCGACCCGGACGTAGAGCGTGACGGGCGAGCCCTCGGTGTCGTCGGACTCCATGAACCCCATCGGCAGGCGGGTGTTGGCGATGTGGCCGCCGCCCTCGACGTTGCCCGCCTCGACCTGCCAGGAGAACAGGGCGCCGAAGAAGGCCCGGGCCTTCTCCAGGTCGGCGGTGCGCATGGTGACGTAGCCCAGCTCGTTGGGCTGCCGCCCGGTGACCTGGTACCGACGGGGGTCGCCCCACTCGCCTGACGCGGCGTCGGCCTCGGCCGCCACCTCGGCCCGCTCGGCGGTGATCGGCTGGGTGAGCATCCAGCGGTGACCGAACGGGTCCCGGACCACGGCGTTGCGGTTGCCGTGGAACTGGTCCGACGGCTCCCGCTCCGAGACGGCCCCGTTCTCCACGGCCAGGCGGTAGCTGTGGTCGACGTCGACCACCTCGAGGTGCAGCGACACCGAGGTGCTCCCCGGCGTCGGCGCCGACAGCCCGACCTCGGGGTAGGCGTCGGCCAGCATGAGCGTCGAGCCACCGATGACCACCTCGGCGTGGCCGACCCGCCCGTCGTCCATCACGAAGCGGTTGGTCTCGATGGCGCCGAGGACGTCGCGGTACCAGTCGAGGGCGGCGGCCGCGTCGTCCACGTTGATGTAGGGCGTCAGGGCCTGGGTGGCAGTGGTGGCCGCCGTCGAGCCGGCGTCGGCGGAGCCGACACCTTCAGGGTGGTGGGTGGGGTCGGCGGACGTGGCCATGGTGGCCTCCTCGGGGCGGAGCGTGATGGCGGGCAGGGCGTCGGGGTCGGGCGGCGGCGGGGCCAGGGCGGCCTCCAGCCGGGCCCGGAGCCGGGTGCGGAAGGCGGGGTCGGGGGCCACGGGCGTGGCCGGCAGGCGCAGGGCGTCGAGCGGGTCAGCCATCGGAGCCTCCTTCCAGGTCGGGGAGCGCTCGTCGGAACGCGGCCTTGGCCCGGACCAGCAGGGCCTCGGTGGCGTGGACGGTGCGGTCGAGGTGGCGGGCGACCTCGGGGACGCTCAGCCCGTCGAGGTAGCGCAGGGTGAGGGCGGCCCGGTGGTGGGCGCCCAGACCGGCGAGCACCTCCCGGGCCACGGCGGCGTCGACCTCCAGGTCCCAGGGGTCGTCGACCCGTTCGTCGGGCTCGGACGCGACCCGCAGCACGCGCCGCTCCTCCCGGGCCGTGCGCCGCCAGTGGTCGACCAGCTTGTGGCGGGCCACGCCGATCAGCCAGGCGACGCTCAGGTGGGGCACCGTGCCCCGCTGGACGGCGTCGACCGCGGCCAGGAACGTCTCGGAGGTGACGTCCTCGGCGGTGGTCGCGCTCCCGCACCGGGGCAGGAGGTAGCCGTAGACCTCGGGCAGCGCCCGGTCGTAGAGCTCGAGCAGCACCGCGCCCTGGTCGGACGGCGCCGGTTCCGGTGTCACGTGACCTTCATCGTCGCGGCCCGCCGACCTCCGACACCCCCTTCTCCGGCGGGCCTCAGACGCGGGAGCGGAGGAGGGCGCGGGTGCGAGCCGCGGCGTCGGGGTCGGGGCTGAACTCGACGGCGACGAAGTCGGTGATCCCCGTGGCCTCCATGGCGTCGAGCTGCTCGTTCACCGTGGCCTCGTCGCCGACCAGTGCCACGTCGCGGGGCCCGCCGGCGCCCTCCCGGTCGAGCATGGCCTTGTACGACGGCAGGGTGTCGTAGACGGCGAAGGCCCGGCCGGCCAGGTCCCGCCCGGCCTCGACGTCGTCGGTGACGAGCACGGGCAGGGCGCCGACGACCCGGGGCGCGTCGCGCCCGGCCTCCTCGGCCGCCGCGGTGATCGTCGGGACGATGTGGTCGCGCAGGGTCGCCGGCCCGGTCATCCAGGTGACGGTGCCGTCGGCGACCCCGCCGGCCAGGCCCAGCATCTTGGGGCCGAGGGCGGCGATCAGCACCGGGAACGAGCGCCGGGCCGGCATCGTCAGCCCGACCCGGGCGGTGACCACCTCACCCTCGGCGCTGACCGAGCCGTCGTGCACGAGGGGCAACAGCACGTCGAGGTACTCCCGCATGTGGCGCACCGGCTTCTCGAACGAGAGGCCCCACACCAGCTCGACCACCACCTGGTGCGACAGCCCGATGCCGAGGGCCAGCCGGCCGTCGCAGGCCTCGTTGGTGGTGATCGCCTGGGCCGCCAGCATCGACGCGTGCCGGGGGAAGGTGGGCACGACCGCGGTGCCCAGCTCGATGGCGGGCACCTCCCGCCCGACCACGGCCAGCGTCGTCAGGGCGTCGTAGCCGAAGATCTGCGGCAGCCAGAAGCTGGCGAAGCCGTCGTCGTGGGCCGAGCGGGCCGCGGCCACGATGTCGTCGATGGTGCCGGTGGTGGCGGCCTCGCCGCCGAAGATGCCGTA
>CAYQGF010000142.1:0-8582 GCA_964416885.1 uncultured Iamiaceae bacterium | reverse complement strand
GGCGAGTCGAGGGCGAGGATGCGGCCCTCGTCCATGATCGCCACCCGGTCGCACAGGGCCTCGGCCTCGTCCATGTGGTGGGTGGTGAGGACGACGGTGCGACCGCCCTCGCGGAGCCGCCGGAGCAGGTCCCAGAGGTTGCGGCGGGCCTGCGGGTCGAGCGCCGCGGTCGGCTCGTCGAGGAACACCAGCTCGGGGTCGTGCACCAGCGAGCAGGCCAGCGAGAGCCGCTGCTTCTGGCCGCCCGAGAGGTCCTCGGTGCGGGTGTCGGCCTTCTCGTCCAGCCCGACCTCGGCGAGGAGGTCGTCGGCGCGGGCACGGGACACCCCGTAGAGGTCGGCGAAGGTCCGGACCTGTTCGGCCGCGGTGAGCTTCTCGAAGAAGGCCGAGGCCTGGAGCTGGACGCCGACCCGCGCCAGCACCTCGGGGCGGCGGGGCCAGGGCGGGTGGCCGAGCAGGTCGACGGTGCCGGAGTCGGCCGGGCGCAGGCCCTCGACGATCTCGAGGGTGGTGGTCTTGCCCGCCCCGTTGGGGCCCAGGAGGCCGAACTGCTCGCCTGCCTCGACCGTGAACGTCACGCCGTCGACGGCGTGGGTGGAGCCGTAGGCCTTGCGGAGGTCGGAGACGACGATGACGGGGGGCACGAGGAGGTTGTATGCCCATTCGGGCCCCGACTCATGTCAGGGCGGCGAGGACCTCGGGGGTCAGGTCGGCGAGGGTGGCCACGACCAGGTCGGCGTCCGACAGGTCCTGGTGGGCCGTCAGGCGGGTCGGGACGGCGACGACGGCGGCGACACCGGCGGCCCGGGCCGAGGCGATGCCGCGGTGGGTGTCCTCGACCGCGACGGTCGTGGCCGGGTCGACGGCCAGCTCGGCCACGGCGGCGACGAACAGGTCGGGCGCGGGCTTGCCGGCGGTGACCGACGGGTGGTCGATGCCGACCAGGGCCAGGAAGCGGTCGGTGAGCCCGAACCGGGCGAGGTGGTGTTCGAGCCACTCCCGGTGCGAGCCGGAGGCCACGGCCAGGCGGACCTCGGCGGCGTGGAGGGCGGCGACCAGGTCGGCGGCGCCGGGGGTGATGGTGGCGCTGTCCCGGGCCCGGGGGACCGACGTGACCGACTCGTGGGCCTCCTCCCAGGCCGCGGCGTCGATGTCGAGCCCCAACAGCGGGCCGAGCACGTCCCAGAACGGCTCGCCGTGGGACACCCCGACGGCGTGGGCGGCCCACAGCTCGGGCGTCAGGTCGGCGCCGAGGTCCGATGCCGCGACCCGGGCCCGTTCGTAGATCGGCCACTCGGTGTCGACCAGCGTCCCATCGAAGTCGAACACCACCGCAGCCAGCTCTCCCACCCCCCGAGGTTGCCCCGTCGCCCCCTCCCCCGCCGAACTTTGAGCGGAAAAGACCGCCCAGCGGAAGAGATCACTCAAAGTTCGCAGTTATGAGCGCGTGGAGTGACGGATCGGACGCTCAGGGTGCGGGCCGCGGTGGGCGGGCGCCGACCTGGGCGACGGCCCCGGCGGCGAGGGCGAGGCCGGACCGCAAGGCCTCCTCGGGACCGGCGCCGAGACGGGCCCGAGCGAGGAAGCCGGCGGCGAGGGCGTCGCCGGCGCCGGTGGTGTCGACGACGCGGGCCGGCGCCGCGGGCCGGTCGACGACGGTGCGGCCGTCGGTCCACCCAGCCCCGGCCGCGCCCCGCTTGGCCACGAGGGCCCGACAGTGGGCGAGCACGGCGTCGGGGCCGCCGAGGGCGGCCAGCTCGGCAGCGTTGGCGAACAGCAGGTCGACCCCGTCGACCAGGGCGAGGAAGCGGTCCGCACCGAGGTCGGCCAAGGGGCCGGCGCTGGCGGCGTCGACCGATGTCGGCACCCCGTGGAGCCGGGCCGCGGCGAGGGCGGCCGCACCCGCAGGCCGGGAGCCCTCGTGCAGCAGGCTGTAGCCCGACACGTGGACCCACGCCTCGGTGCCGGTGACGGCGACGTGCTCGGGGGTGACGGCGTCGTTGGCGCCCCGGTCGGGCAGCATCGTCCGCTCGCCGTCGGGGCCGACCACCACCACGCACGTCCCCGTCGCCGCCGGCAGGACCGGGCCGACCAGCTCGACGCCGGCCGCGTCCAGGTCGGCGGCCGCGGCCCGACCGAGCAGGTCGTCGCCGATGCCGGCCAGGAGCCGCACCGGCATGCGCTGGTGGGCGACCCAGCAGGCGGTGTTGGCCGCCGACCCGCCACCGCCGATGCGGACGGTCGCCGCCGTGTCGCTGCCGACCCGCAGCGGACCGACGGGGACCGCGACCACGTCGACGAGCAGGTCGCCCACGACGAGGATCGGCCCGGGCCGGGGCCCGTCGGCCACCGTCAGGCGGTCCCGCCGGAACCGGAGCCGGCGCGGGCCGAGGCCACGGCGATGCGGGCCGCCAGGGCGGCGTTGGCCAGGACCAGGTCGACGTTGACCTCGAGGCTGGCCCCGGCGGTGGCCTGGTGGAAGTAGGCCAGCAGGAACGGCGTCACGTCCTTGCCCCGCACGTCGGTCTTGGCCGCCAGGTCGAGGCCCTCGCCCAGGACCCGGTCGTGCATCTCCTGGGGCAGGGCCTCCTCCTCCCGCACCGGGTTGGCGACGACGAGGGCGGCCTGGTCGGTGCCGAGCTGGTGGCGGGCGGCGATCACCGCGGCGACCTCCTCGGGCGTGTCGCACCGCCACTCCAGGTCGAAGCCGGAGTCGGGCCGGTAGAACGCCGGGAAGCGGCTCGTGCCGTAGCCGACCAGCCCGATGCCGAGGGTCTCCATCCGCTCGAGGGTGGCGGCGACGTCGAGGATCGACTTCACCCCGGCGCACACGACGGTGATCGGCGTGCGGGCCAGGACCGGCAGGTCGGCCGACTCGTCCCACGTGCGAGAGGCGTCGCGGTGGACGCCGCCGAGCCCACCGGTGGCGAACATCTCGATCCCGGCCCGGCCGGCCAGGTGGGCGGTGGCGGCGACGGTGGTGGCGCCGTGGCCGCCCCGGGCGACGACCGGGGCCAGGTCGCGGACGCTCACCTTCACCACCTCGTCGGAGGTGGAGATCACGTCGAGGGCGGCGGCGTCGAGGCCGATCCGGGCCTCTCCCGCGACGACGGCGATGGTGGCGGGGACCGCACCCTCGGCCCGCACCGCGTCCTCGATCTGCACCGCGACCTCGCGGTTGTCGGGCCGCGGGAGGCCATGGCTGATGATCGTCGACTCCAGGGCGACCACCGGGGCGCCGGCCTCGATGGCGGCGGCGACCTCCGGGGCGACGACCAGGCCGTGGTGGGGGACGCCGTCGGACATGGTCCGGAGTGTGCCACGGCCGCCGGGTCGCCAACCGGGCCAGGCCCGGCCCGGACCGCTCGTGGTCCCCGTCCCGCCGAAGTTGGTCAGCGCGCCACCTATCCGGTGGCGCGCTGACCAGACCTCGACGGCCTGACGTCGAACCTGGTCAGCGCGCTACCCATCCGGTGGCGCGCTGACCATCCGGTCACCCACCAGATGGGCGCGGAGGGCGGCGACCAGGCCGGGGATGGTGTGCTCGCCGGCCTCGACGGTGACGGGGACACCCAGGTCGCGGGCGGTGGCCGCCGTGACGGGGCCGATGCAGGCCACGACCGGCGGTACGGCGGCGACGCCGAAGGCCTCGACGAAGCGGCTGACCGTGGACGACGACGTGAAGGTGACGGCGTCGGCGGTGGCGAGGGCGGCGCGGGCCTCGGCGGTCGGCGGGGCGGCAACGGTGCGGTAGGCGGGGACGACGTCGACGGCCCAGCCGGCGGCCCGGAGCCCGTCGGGGAGCACGGCCCGCGCCTCTTCGGCCCGGGCGATCACGACCCGCCCGCCACCGGTCGGCGGCGCCGGGAAGGCGGCCACCAACGCCTCGGCGACGAACTGCTCGGGGACGAGGTCGGCCACCACCCGGTAGCGGGCGAGGGCGGCGGCGGTACCGGGACCGATGGCGGCGACCTTCACCCGGCCGAGCGCCCGGGTGTCGGGCAGGTGGGCGAAGGTGCGCTCGACTCCGTTGGGCGAGGTCAGCACCAGCCAGTCGGCGGTGCCAATGCCGGCGAGGGCGGCCGTGAGGGCGGCGCCCCCGTCGGTCGGCGGCTCGACGGCGATCACCGGCACCTCGACCGGCGCCGCACCCAGCTCGGCCAGGGCCCGGCTCAGCTCCGACGCCTGGGTGCGGGTCCGGGTGACGACGACCCGTCGTCCGAACAGCGGCCGGTCCTCGAACCACCGCAGCTCTGACGCCGCCACCCTCCCGACCACGATCACCGACGGCGACTCCAGCGGGTGGTCACCGAGGGTCGCGAGCGTGGCCCGGGTGGCGTGCTGATCGGGGCGGGTGCCCCAGCGGACGGCGGCTGCCGGGGTGTCGGGTGGCATCCCCGCGGCGAGCAGCCGGGCCGAGATGGCCGGCCAGCGGGCGACGCCCATCAGCACGACGAGCGTGCCGCCGAGGCGGGCCGCGGCCTCCCAGTCGACGGTGCCGTCGCCGGCCGAGGGGTCCTCGTGGCCGGTGATGACCGTGAAGGCGGTCGACGAGAAGCGCTGGGTGACGGGGATGCCGGCGTAGGCCGGGACGGCGAGGGCGGAGGTGATGCCGGGGACGACCTCGTAGGCGACGCCCGCGGCGGCCAGGGCGGCGGCCTCCTCGCTGCCCCGGGCGAAGACGAACGGGTCGCCGCCCTTGAGCCGCACCACCGTCTGGCCCTGGAGGCCCCGCTCGACCAGCAGGGCGTTGATCCCGTCCTGCGCCAGGCGGGCGTGGCCGGGCGCCTTGCCGACGTCGATCCGTTCGGCCGCCGACGGGGCCAGGTCGAGGAGGGCGGCCGCCGACAACCGGTCGTGCACCACCACGTCGGCCCGGCCCAGCACCTCGGCGCCCCGGACGGTGATCAGCTCCGGGTCCCCCGGCCCCGCCCCCACCAGGTACACGGTCATGGCGTCAACCTAGATATCTGCGTACCGGTGATCAGATCCCCCGCCGGGAGGGTGAATCCGATCACCGGTTCGCCAGGAGGGAGAGGTCGCGGGCGAGCTGGCGAGCGGCATCGGCAGCGGCAGCGGCGGCGGCAGCAGCGGCATCGGCATCGGCATCGGCCGTCAGGCCGGGGGCGGGGGCGGCGGTCAGGCCGGACGCGGGGGCGGGGGCCATGACGGTCGCACGGTGGACGGTGCCGTCGGGACCGGCGAGCAGGGCCGCGAGCACCACCTCGTCGTCGGCCAGCACGGCGTGGGCGCCGGCAGGGAGGTCGCAGTCGCCACCCAGCTCGGCCAGGAACGCTCGCTCGGTGTCGACCCGGAGGCGGGAAGGGGCGTGCTCCACCGCGGCGAGCAGGTCGAGGGTCGCACGGTCGTCGGACCGGCACTCGACGGCCAGGGCGGCCTGCCCGACCTGCGGGAGGACCAGGTCGACGTCGAGGACCTCGTCGATCCGGTCGGCCAGCCCCAGCCGCTCCAGGGCCACCGCGGCGACGACGATCGCCCCGCCCTCGGGGACCTGGCCCAGCCGGGTCGCCATGTTCCCCCGCAGCTCGACGAAGGTCAGGTCGGGCCGCACCGCGGCGAGCTGCACCCGGCGGCGCTGGGACCCGGTGGCGACCACGGCCCCGGGGGCCAGTCCGTCGAGGGTCGAGCCGACCAGGGCGTCGCGGGGATCGCCCCGCTCGGGGACGCAGGCCAGCACCAACCCCTCCCCCGTCACGGCCGGGAGGTCCTTGGCCGAGTGGACCGCGGCGTCGGCGGCCCCGTCGAGCACGAGGCGCTGCACCTCGGTGGCGAAGACACCCTTGCCCCCGATCTCGGAGATGGGGACGTCGAGGCGCCGGTCACCGAGGGTGTCGGTGTGCACCAGCTCGACCGCCAGGCCCGGGTGGGCCGCCCGCACCAGCCCGGCCACGTGCTCCGCCTGCCACACCGCCAACGGCGAGCGCCGCGTCGCGAGGCGCACCCGCCCATCGGGGCCCGTCACCGCACCAGCCCGTAGATGCCGACGCCGACCAGGACCAGGCCCATGCCCACCAGGACGACCGGGGCGAGGACCTTGTCGGTGAACCGGGTGACGACCACGCCGGCCTGCGTCCAGCCGTCGTGGGGCCTCTGACGCGCCGCCTCCTCGGTGATCTGCAGCTCGTAGCCGTCGCCTCGCCGGTAGTGGCGGGCGGCGCCGAAGCAGGCGAGGCCCAAGACGATGGCGACGGCGCTCCGTCCGAGGGTCGGCCCCATGCCGCCGCGGCCGCTACTCGCCGACGGCGTAGAGGTCGCGCAACGCCTCGGCGAGGCGGTCGCCCTGGGGGGTGCCGGCGGTGGTCTTGAGCTTCACCGTCGGCTCGTGGAGGACCTTGGCCAGCAGGGCCTTGGTGAGCCCCTCGACCGCAGCCTGCTGACGGGCGTCGAGCCCGGCCAGACGACCGGCGAAGCGGGCGACCTCGGCCTGGCGGACCTCCTCGGCCCGGGCGTGGAGGGCGGCGACCAGCGGGGCTGCGGCGCGGGCCGACACCGAGGCCCGGAACCGCTCGACCTCGTCGGCCACCAGCGCTTCGACCGCGGCCACCTCCCGGTGGCGGGAGTCGATGCCGGCTTGGGCGAAGGCGCGGAGGTCGTCGATGTCGAGCAGGGTGACGCCGGGCAGCTCGCCCACGGCGGGGTCGACGTCGCGGGGCACGGCCACGTCGACGACGAGGAGGTGCTCGGCGGTGCGGCGGGCCAGGACGTCCTCGAGCTCGGTGTGGTCGATGATCACCGCGCTGGCACCGGTGGAGGTGAGCAGCACGTCGCACTCGGCCAGGGCGGTGGGCAGGGCCGACAGGGCCACGACCTCTCCGTCGACCTCGGCCGCCAGCTCCTCGGCCCGGGCCGTGGTGCGGTTGGCGACGAGGACCCGCGAGGCGCCGGCGCCCCGCAGGGCGGTGGCCATCGAGCGGCCCATGGTGCCGGCCCCGACGACGAGGACGGTGCGCCCGGCGACGGTGCCGAGCCGCTCGGCCGCCATCTCGACCGCGGCGTGGGAGACCGAGGCGGTGCCGGCGGCGATGCCGGTCTCGGTGCGCGCCCGCTTGCCGGTCTCGACCGCGTGGCGGAACAGGAGGTTGAGGCTCGGTCCGACGACCCCCTCGTCGACGGCGGTGGCCCACGCCGAGCGCACCTGGGCCTGGACCTCGGTGTCGCCCAGGACGTCGGAGTCGAGCCCGGCGGCGACCCGGAACAGGTGGCGGACGGCCTCGTCGTCGTAGTGGACGTAGAGGTGGTCGGCGAAGTCCTCCGGGGCGACGTGGGCCAGCTCGGCCAGGACGTCGCGCACCTCCTGGTAGGCGGCGTGGAAGCGCTCCGCCACGAGGAAGACCTCGGTGCGGTTGCACGTCGAGACGAGGACCGCCTCGCTGACGTGGTCACAGGTGGCGAGGGCGGTCAGGACCTTGGGCGTGCGCGTACCGTCGAACGCGAACCTCTCGAAGAGGTCGAGTGGCATCGTCCGGTGGTTCAGGCCGATGGCGACGACAGACACGCGTTCAGCAACTCCTTCGCTGAGTGGATCCTTCCCGCGCGAATCTCGTCCAGCATCCCCGACTCCAGGGCTCCCCGCCAATCGAGGCCCTCGGTCGACCCACCGGCGGCCCGGATGCGGTCCCGTTCCTCGGCCAGGAGATCGAGCAGCGTCTCGTGCTCCGGGCCCAGCTCGGTCTGGAGCCGCTCCCGCAGCCAGGCCGCCAGGGCCGGGCTGCGGCCCTCGGTCGACACGGTGACGAGCAGGCTCCCCCTCCGCACCCGCGCCGGGAGCACCGCCGAGCACCTCTCGGGGTCGTCGGCGGCGTTCACCCACACCCCGGCGGCCTCGCCGTCGTCGAACACGGCCTGGTTCACGGCGGCGTCGTCGGTGGCGGTGACGACGAACCGGTAGGCGGCGGCCTCACCGGCCCGGTACGGCCGCTCCTCGCAGCGCACCCCGTCGAGGGCGGTGAGCTCGGGGGCGATCGCCGGTGCCACGACGGTGACGTCGGCCCCGCACCGCACCAGCTCGGCGACCTTGGCGGCCGCCACCCTCCCCCCGCCGACGACGAGGACCGGCCGCCCCCCCAACCGCAGCCCGACCGGGTACAGCGGTCCGGTGCCGCTCACGAGCGGACCGGGCGCGCGTACGGAACGTGCCTGGCACCTTCCGTACGCGCCACCGTCGGGCTAGCCGGCAGCGCTGGCGGCGGAGGTGGTGGTGTCGCCGGCACCGGGGCCGCCGTCGCGCTGCTGCTGGTAGAAGCTGAGGATCTGGAGCTCGACGGCCAGGTCGACCTTCCGCAGCGACACGCCCTCGGGCACGGTGATCACCGCCGGGGCGAAGTTGAGGATCGAGGTCACACCGGCCGAGGAGAGCAGGTCGGCCACCTGCTGGGCCGCCGGGGCCGGGGTGGCGATGACCCCGATGACCTGGCCCAGCCCGGCGACCAGGTCGGGAAGGTCGTCGAGGCCGTGGACCCGCACGCCGTGGACGATGTCGCCCACCTTGGCCGGGTCGGCGTCGACGAGGGCGGCCACCGGGAAGCCCCGGTCGCGGAAGCCTCCGTAGTTGGCGAGGGCCT
>CAYQGF010000141.1:0-8644 GCA_964416885.1 uncultured Iamiaceae bacterium | reverse complement strand
GCCCGGGCCGTCCAGGGGGCGTGGGCGCGCACGTCGGCCAAGGAGCGGGCCGGGGTCCTCGACCGCTACCAGACCCTCGTCCTCGACCACCAGGACGAGATCCTCGACCTGCTCCAGTTGGAGAACGGCAAGGCCCGGGGCTCGGCGTTCGAGGAGGTCGCCGACACCGTCCTCAACTGCCAGTACTACGCCCGCAACCTCGGGCGGTTCCTGAAGGACAAGACCCGTCGCACCGCCCTCCCCGGGCTGGTGCGGGCGTGGGAGCGCCACGTCCCCAAGGGCGTGGTCGGGCTGATCGCCCCGTGGAACTACCCGCTGGCGCTGTCGGTCGGCGACGGCCTGCCCGCCCTGATGGCCGGCAACGCCCTCGTCCTCAAGCCGGACTCGCAGACCCCGTTCACCACCATCCGGGCCTTCGAGCTGCTGGAGGAGGCCGGGCTGCCCCACGGGCTGGTCCGCATCGTCACCGGGCCGGGGTCGGTCGTCGGCGAGGCGATCATCGACCGGGCCGACTTCGTGATGTTCACCGGCTCGACCGCCACCGGCCGTCGGGTGGCGTCCCGGGCCGGCGAGCGGCTGATCGGCTGTTCGGCCGAGCTGGGCGGCAAGAACCCGATGATCGTCGCCGCGGACGTCGACCTCGACCGGGCCGTCCGGGGCGCCCTGGCCGCCTGCTTCTCCAACACCGGCCAGCTCTGCATCTCGATCGAACGGCTCTACGTCGAGCGGCCGATCGCCGAGGAGTTCACGGCCCGCTTCGCCGAGGCCGCCCGCGGCCTGGTGCTGGGCGGCAGCCAGGACTTCGAGGCCGAGGTCGGCTCGCTGATCTCCCAGGACCAGCTCGACAAGATCACCGCCCACGTCGCCGACGCCGAGGCCAAGGGGGCCAAGGCCGTGGCCGGCGGGCGGGCCCGGCCCGACCTCGGCCCGTACTTCTACGAGCCGACGGTCCTCACCGGCGTCACCCCCGGGATGGACGTCTACGCCGAGGAGACCTTCGGCCCCCTGGTGGCGATCTACCCGGTCGACAGCCTCGACGAGGCGGTGGAACGGGCCAACGACACCGAGTACGGCCTGAACGCATCGATCTTCATCGACGACGTCAGCCGGGGGCGACGGCTGGCCGAGCGGGTCATGGCCGGCACCGTCAACGTCAACGACGGCTACCAGGCCGCGTGGGCCGCCACCGGCTCGCCCATGGGTGGGATGAAGGCATCGGGGCTCGGACGCCGCCACGGCCGGGAGGGTCTGCTCAAGTACACCGAGAGCCAGACCGTGGCGGTGCGGTCGTCGCTGGCCGAGAAGGTCCAGGTCGCTCCGTCGCCCAAGGAGACGGCCAAGCGGCTGACCGCCCTCCTCCGGAGCGCCAAGCACATGCCGTTCTAGGCAGGCGTAGCGTCGGTGGCATGACCGTCGACGTCGCGCCCGCCCCGGACCTGAGCGACCTCCGCGCCCTCTTCCTCTCCTGCACGCTGAAGCGGTCGCCCGAGGTCTCGCACACCGAGGGCCTGGCCTCGCTCTCGATGGACATCATGCGGGCCCACGACGTGACCGTCGAGATGGTGCGGGTGGTCGACCATGACGTGCCCCCGGGGGTCTACCCCGACATGACCGAGCACGGGTGGGAGACCGACGGCTGGCCGTCCATCCAGGAGAAGGTCATGGCCGCCGACATCCTGGTGCTCTGCACGCCGATCTGGCTGGGCGACAAGTCGTCGGTGTGCACCAAGGTCATCGAGCGGCTCTACGCCAGCTCCGGCGACCTCAACGACAAGGGCCAGTGGGCGTACTACGGCCGGGTCGGTGGCGTGCTCGTCACCGGCAACGAGGACGGCATCAAGCACGTCGCCATGAACGTCCTCTACTCGCTCCAGCACCTCGGCTACGTCATCCCGCCCCAGGCCGACGCCGGGTGGGTCGGCGAGGCCGGGCCGGGACCGTCGTACCTCGACGACGGCAGTGGCGGACCGGAGAACGACTTCACCCGGCGGAACACCACGTTCATGACGTGGAACCTCCTCCACCTGGCCCGGATGCTGACCGACGCTGGCGGGCTGCCGGCCCACGGCAACCAGCGAGCCGCGTGGGACGAAGGGGTGCGGTCCGACCTCCCGGACCGGCCCGACCCCAACCCCGAGTACCGCTGACCCGCTCTCGGTTCACGACGTGCGCCCTCGACCCGGCCATCGACACCGGCGGGCGCCTCACCTTGGGCACCTGGATCCACAACGGGGCCAAGAGCCGGAACCAGCTGCTCACCGCCGAGTTCGCCGCGGGCGAGCTCCCCGACCACTGGGGCAACCGCAACGTCGAACGCACCAACCGGCTGCTCGAGCTCAGGCGCCTCCACCACAACGGCGTCGACGACACCGGCCGCGACACCGCCACCCGCGACCACCCCCACGCCCTCCACACCGGGGCGCTCCCCGCCCAAGGCCTCGTCCGCGACCCCCGCGGCGCGGCTCGCCTCCGCTGAAGGGCACCGATCTCGGCGCGGACGGCTACTCGACGCCGGCGATGTCGACCACCGTCCGAACGACATCTTCGAGAGGGCGAGTCGCATCCACCACGGATGCCCCGAGCTCTCGGTACCGGGCAGCAACGCCCTCGTTCCAGCCAAGAACGGCTGCGAGCTCCTCGGGGTGCTTCCCGAAGGCGTTCGTCTCCCGATCTGCCAAACGCCTTCGGGTCGTCTCGTCGTCGACGACGAGACAGACGATCCGGTCGAAGTACTCGCGCACGTCGGCTTCGTTCTCGACGCTCCCGCACAGGAAGGTCACCCCGGAGCGTGCCTCGCCTGCCAAAGTCCGAACCCGGTCGACGTCGATCTCCCAGGCGAACCGCTCGATCCAGCCAGGCGGCACCGGGTACGGCGGATCGTCGACGAGGTCTCCCGTCTCCCGGTCCACCCAACGGCTGAAGCCATCCCAGTCAGCGTCGAACGCGTTGTGGCCCTGTGCGATCAGGGCCCGGCAGACCGATGACTTCCCTGTGCCGGACAGACCGGTCACCCACACGACGCTCACAGCCTCGATGGTGCCCCACACCTCAGCGGCCGCCACCACGATTCGGACGACGTGCCCAGGGTCGACGCCACCCACGCAGGTCTTCTCCCCGCAGTCACACGGCAGCCCGGCGGTCGGCCACGCCCTCCGCCTACTGCACCAGGGTCCGGCCGCGCCGTGGACGGTTGGGGTCGCTGCCCAGGAGTCGGGGTGCCCCGGGCCACGCTGGCCCGTCGCTTCGCCGACGAGGTGGGCGAGCCGCCGATGACCCACCCCACCGAGTGGCGTCTCGCCCTCGCCGCCGACCGGCTGTGCGAGCCGGGCGCCACCATGGGCGGGGTGGCCCGCCAGGTCAGCGACGGCAGCGGCCTCGCCCTCAGCGCGACCTTCACCCGGGGCCGCGGCCCCTCCCCCAGCGAGCACCGCGCCCTCGCCCCTGCCGCCGAGCGCGCCCTTGGCTGACCGCCGGCCGCCCCCGGCACGTCGGTGGTTGCATGACGAACATATGTTCGCTATGATGGTCGCAGCCCTTCGAGGACCAGGGCGTGACGGTCCTCCGATCCCAGCCCGTCCCGGTCGCCTGCTGTGCGGCCGTCTCGCTCGTTGGTCGGAGGTGAGCCCGTGCCTGTCCCCACGCCTGTCCGTGTCGGCGGCCCCGATGTCGGTTCCGACGCGTCGGTGGTGGCTCGCTTGCGGGCCATCGACGGTGCTCTCGACGACCTGACGGGCGACCTGGCTCCCGAGTGCCTCGCCGGCCACCAGGTACCCGAGGTGTCGCGGCTGCTGCGACGCATCGAGCGCCGGGCCGCGGGGTGCCGGCTCCTCCTCGCCGACGCGGTGGCTCGTACCGGGTTGTGGCGGCGGGAGGGGTTCCGTTCGCCCGAGGAGTGGGCCGCTCGCCGCAACGGCACGACCGTCGGCGACGCCAAGGGCGACCTCCAGGCGTCCAAGAAGCTGGCCGGCCTCCCCGCGGCTCGCAACGCGGTGGCATCGGGTGAGGTGTCGGCCGAGGCGGCCAAGGCGGTGGCCGAGGGAGCGACGGCCGACCCGGGCGCCGAGGCCGACCTGGTGGCCAAGGCCCGCTCGGGCGACCTCGGTGAGGTGCGGGACGCGGCCCGCAGCGCCCGCCAGCGGACCGACCAACGCAGCGGACGGGCCGCCCAGCGCATGTACCAGCGCCGGGCGCTGCGCACCTGGATCGAGGTCGACGGCGAGGGCCGGGGCACCTGGAACGTCCCACCTGCCTACCAAGCCGCGTTCCTCGCCGCCCTGGAGCCCTACCGCGACGCCGCCTTCCGAGCGGCCCGAGACGCCGGCCGCCGCGACACCCCCGAGGCCCTCATGGCCGACGCCATGTACCTCCTCGCCCGCGACGTCCTCGCCGACCACGACCTCCCCGAGCCCACCGGGACCAGAGCCGACGCCGGCACGGCCGACCCCGACGGCCCAACGAGCACAGCCGATCCGGCCGAGCGACCCCACACCGACCCGAGGACCGACGACCCGGGCACTGGCAAGCCGGACCCCGACGACCCAGACCCCGGCCACGACGACCCTGGTCCCGGCGCCGGCCCACTCCCTCGTCACCCGGACGCCGACCGACCAGCGCCACGTCCAGGACACCCGCATGCGGCAGGTGCCGACCCCAAGAGCACCGGTCCTGGCACCGATCGACCAAGACGGCTTCCGCGACAACGACAAGCACCGGGTCCGGAGCACCCGGGCTCCGGCCCGGCCCCGTCTGGACCTGACGGCGCCGGCCAGGCCCCCGGCGATCCCGACGCCAAGAGACCAGCTCGCCCCCCGTCCCCTGCCCGCGCAACGTCCACCGCCCTGTTCGCCGACGAGGCGGGCTCGCCGCCACCGCCGCCCGGACCCGACAGACCGGTCGAGGTTGCCGACAGCCCGTCCGCCGGGCCCGGTCCACCGGCACGGGGCACCGACCGTGGCCAGACGTGGCTCGGCGAGCGGCCACCACGGGGTGGGTCGCGTCGGGCGCCGGCGCAGGTCCATGTGCACGTCGACTACGACGCCCTGGTCCGGGGGTACGCCCGCGACGGCGAACGCTGCGAGGTCCCCGGCCTCGGCCCGGTCCCGGTCGCCCTCGCCCGTGACCTCGCCACCGATGCGGTCCTCCACCTGATCCTCACCGGCACCGACGTCACGGTCGTCTCCTCCCACCGCCGCTACGTCCCGGCATCGGTGGAGCGGGCCCTACGCGCCCGCGACCAGGAGTGCGTCGTCCCCGGTTGCCACGCCCGCCACCACCTCCAGATGCACCACTGGCCGGCCGACTTCGCCGCCGGCTGCCCCACCTCCCTCGCCACCCTCGCCCGCATCTGCGTCTACCACCACCACCTCGTCACCAACTGCGGCTGGCGCCTCACCGGTGGTCCCGGTCGTTGGAGGTTCCTCGCCCCCGGTGCCCGAGACCCCGACGAGCCACCCTGACCGACGACCGACCGCCCCGTCGCGTCGTGCCGTGGCAACCGGAGCCGGGGCCGAGCCGGCGGGAGCCGACATCACGGGAACCGAAGTGACGGGAACCGGAACCGGGGCGGCACCGAGCACCGGGGCTCGACCGTCGACGGTCCGACACCGCCGGGTGATGGTCGGCGCCCTCGTCATGGCCCGCTGACCCACGGCCCGAGCCGGCCCGAGCCGGCCCGGGCGGAGCGGGCCCGGGCGGGGCTCAGGTGCCGGTGAGGCGGGTGACGATCGGGGCGAAGTCGCGGGCCTTGTCGCCGGGGATCACGTGGTACGAGTAGCCCCACCGCTCGCGGCGCTCATACAGGCGCTCGGCCACCGCGCCGGCCGGGCCGACCAGGCCGAGGGGCGACTGCTGGAGCGACGGCGTGTCGGTGCCGAACAACGAGGCGATGGCCTCGATCACGGCCGGGTCGTCGGTGATCTCAGCCGCCGCCAGCCAGGCGTTGACCTCGATGTCGGCCCAGCGCTCACCGGCGCCCTCCTTCACCCACTCGACCTTCTCGTCGATACGGGGGGCGAGGGCATCGGCCGCCGCCGCGGCGTCGATCTCCCCGGAGTGGATCGAAGCGTTGACCCCCACGATGTCGGCGGTGGCCCCGGCCCAGCGCAGCAGCCGGGGCGCTCCGCCGCCGACCAGGATCTTGGGCCCTCCGGGGGTGTGGGGGGCCGGAGTGCCGTCGAGGTCGGTGATCGTGTAGTGCTCCCCCGAGAAGCTGAACGGCCCGTCGGCCCACAGACCCTTGAGCACCGCACAGTGCTCCTGGAGCCGGCTCACCCGCACGCCGGGCCGGTCCATCGGGATGCCGCTGCGGTCGTAGTCGAGCGATTTCCACCCGGCGCCGAGGCCGACCTCCAACCGCCCGCCGGAGATCACGTCGACGGTGGCCAGCTCGCGGGCCAGCACCGCCGGGTGGCGGAAGTCGCAGTCGAACACGAGCACGCCGACGTTGAGCGTGCTCGTCACCGCAGCGAAGGCGGCCAACGCGGCGATCGGCCCCGGCCCCTCGTCGAAGTGGTCGGGCACGAACAGCGTCGAGTACCCGAGCTGCTCGACCTCCTGGGCCGACTCCAACCAGGTCCGCCCCGGCAGCGGGGCGTGGAGCTCGGTGGCGAAGCGGAGGCGACGAGGGTGCGACATGGTCCGGATTCTGGCCCGGATCCACGGTCCAGGGAGCAGAAGGGGTCGGGGCGTGACCGGTCCTGCTCCCGGAACAGCCCTGGGGCCGGGTTGGCGACCGTCGGTAGGGTCGCACCGTGGCCCGGCACCTCATCACCAGCGCCCTCCCGTACGTGAACGGGGTCAAGCACCTCGGCAACCTCGTCGGGTCGATGCTGCCGGCCGACGTCTACGCCCGGTTCCTCCGCCAGCAGGGTCACGAGGTGCTCGCCATCTGCGCCACCGACGAGCACGGCACGCCCGCCGAGCTGGCCGCCGAGGCCGCCGGGCTCCCCGTCGACGAGTACTGCCGCCAGCAGTGGGCCGTCCAGAAGGACCTGGGCGAGCGGTTCGGGCTGTCGTGGGACCACTTCGGGCGCACCTCGTCACCCCACAACCACGAGCTGACCACGCTGATCGCCGACCAGCTCACCGAGCACGGCTACATCGAGGAGCGGGAGAGCGAGCAGGTCTACTCACCGGCGGACGGGCGCTTCCTCCCCGACCGCTACGTCGTCGGCACCTGCCCCCACTGCGGGTACGACCGGGCCCGGGGCGACCAGTGCGAGAACTGCACCCGCCTGCTCGACCCCACCGACCTGATCGAGCCCCGGTCGGCCATCAGCGGGAGCACCGACCTCGAGGTCCGGTCGACCAAGCACCTGTACCTCCTCCAGTCGAAGCTGGCCGACAAGGTCCGGGCCTGGGTCGACCAGCGCGACGACTGGCCCCCGCTCACCCGCTCGATCGCCTACAAGTGGCTCGACGAGGGGTTGGAGGACCGCAGCATCACCCGTGACATCTCGTGGGGGGTCCCGGTCGACCGGCCCGGCTTCGAGGGCAAGGTCTTCTACGTCTGGTTCGACGCCCCCATCGGCTACATCTCCACCACCAAGGAGTGGGCCGAGGACATCGCCGGGCTGGGGCGCGAGGGCTGGACGCGCTGGTGGTTCGCGGAGGAGGCCGCCGACGTCACCTACACCCAGTTCATGGCCAAGGACAACGTGCCGTTCCACGCGGTGATGTTCCCGGCCACCCTCATCGGCGCCGACGGCGGCTGGAAGCTGGTCGACTACCTCAAGTCGTTCAACTGGCTGACCTTCTACGGCGGCAAGTTCTCCACCACCGACCAGCGGGGCGTGTTCATGGACGCAGCGCTGGAGATCCTCCCGGCCGACGTCTGGCGCTACCACCTGATCGCCAACGCCCCCGAGTCGTCGGACTCCAGCTTCACGTGGGAGTCGCTGGTCCAGTCGGTGAACAAGGACCTGGGCGGCAGCTTCGGCAACCTGGTCAACCGGGTCCTCGGCTTCACCGTCAAGAACGCCGACGGCGTGGTGCCCGACGCCGCGCCCGACCCGGCCTTCGTGGGGGAGGTCGCCGCGCTCGTGGGCGACTACACCGCGGCGCTGGAGGCCAAGGAGCTGCGCAAGGCGATGGCGCTGCTGCGCGAGCTGTGGTCGGCCGGCAACGTGTTCTGGAACGCCAGGGAGCCCTGGAAGCTCAAGGACGACCCGGCGGCCCGCGACGTCGTCATCGCCACCGCCCTCAACCACCTGCGGTTGCTGGCGGTGCTGAGCGCGCCCGTGCTCCCGACCACCGCGACGACCGTGCTGGCCGCGTTCGGCATCGACGAGCTGCCGGCCTGGCCCACCGACGTCGCCGCCGAGCTCTCGGCCCTCGCCCCCGGCTCGACCTTCGAGGTCCCCGCCGTCCTCTTCCCCAAGCTCGACGACGCCCAGGTCGACGAGTGGAAGGCCCGCTTCGGCGCCGGCGACGAGTAGCCGGGAGCGGTCACGCCGCGACTCGAGCGGGGGCGACGGCGCTCGGATAGAACAAGTTCTCATGACGGTACGGGTCGTGCAGTGGGCCACGGGGACGGTGGGGGTGCACGCGGTACCGGCGATCGCGGCCCACCCGGAGCTGGAGCTGGTCGGCCTGTGGGTGCACTCCGACGCCAAGGCGGGGCGGGACGCCGGGGAGCTGGGCGGCG
>CAYQGF010000140.1:6426-8647 GCA_964416885.1 uncultured Iamiaceae bacterium | reverse complement strand
CAGACAACCAGCTTGTGGCCCGGCGCAGCCGCTGGGGAGCCCGAGGGGTCCCCCCTCGGACGAAGCCGATCGTCGCCGAGGTACGAGGCGTCGTCGGCTGGGAAGGTCTTCAGTGCCGAGCGCAGCGAGGCGCCCTCAGTTCGGACCGAACGGAGCGAGCGCCAGCGAGCGAGTGAGGCCGAGTCAGTACTCGTAGAACCCCTGGCCGGACTTCCGGCCGAGGTGGCCGGCGGCGACCATGCGGCGCAGGGCCGGGGCCGGGCTGTAGTTGGGATCGGCGAACTCGGCGTAGAGGGCCTCGAGGATCGACAGCGAGGTGTCGAGGCCGACCAGGTCGAGCAGGGCCAGCGGCCCCATCGGGAAGTTGCAGCCGCCCTTCATGGCGGTGTCGATGTCGTCCCGGTTGGCGGTGCCGTTCTCCAGCATCCGCACCGCGTTGTTGAGGTACGGGAACAGGAGGGCGTTGACGATGAAGCCGGCCCGGTCCTTCACCTGCACCGGGCCCTTGCCACAGGCGGTGGCGAAGGCGGTGACGGCCTCGACGGTCTCGTCGCTGGCGGTGAGCGGGGCGATGATCTCGACCAGGCTCATCATCGGGGCCGGGTTGAAGAAGTGGACGCCGACGACCTTCTCGGGCCGGCGGGTGGCGACCGCCATCTCGACCACCGGGAGGGTCGAGGTGTTGGTGGCGAGGATCGCATCGGCCTTCACGACGTCGTCGAGCTCGGCGAAGAGGGCCTTCTTGACGTCGAGGTCCTCGACGATCGACTCGATCACCAGGTCGCAGTCGGCCAGGTCGCCGAGGTGGTCGGTGGCGGTGACCCGACCGAGGACGGCGTCACGGTCCTCCTCGGACAGACGGCCCTTGTCGACCTGCTTGCCCAGGCTCTTCTCCAGGCCGGCCACCATGGCATCGGCCGTCTCCCGCTTGCGGGACCGCAGCACGACGGTGTGGCCGGCCTTGGCCGCCACCTCCGCGATGCCGGATCCCATGATCCCGGAGCCCACGATGCCGACGGTCTGGATGGCCATGGCGGGCGAGGTTACCGACGGGTCGCCCGGCGTTCCCAATGCCCACCGGCAGTTCGTCCAGCCGTCACCGCCGACCCGCCCCCGGCGTTGCGCGCATCGTCCAGCGACGGCCAACCTGCGCCGGTGACCACCGCCGCACCGGACGAGCACGCCGTGCCCTGGGGGGCGGTGGTGGCGGCCGGGCTGGTGGCCGGGTTCACGTCGGGGCTGTTCGGTGTGGGCGGCGGCATCGTGGTCGTCCCGGCCCTGACCCTCCTGGCCCGGTTCCCGCCCAAGCTGGCCACCGGGACCTCGCTGACCGCCATCGTGCCCATCTCGATCGCCGGCGCCATCGGCTACGCCACCTCCGGCGAGGTCGACATCGTCTATGCCGCCCTGGTGGCCGGCGGGGCGCTGGCGGGCGCCGTGGTGGGGACCCGGTGGCTCCAGACCATCTCGGCCCCCGCGCTGCAGCTGGCCTTCGCCGCCCTGATGGTGGTCACCGCGGCCCGGCTGGTCCTCGGGGGCGAGGGCGACGGGGCCGGGCGGGCCGACCTGTCGGTCGCCGTCGTCCTCGCCCTCGTCCTGCTCGGGCTGGGCGCCGGGGTGCTGGCCGGTTTGTTCGGTGTCGGGGGCGGGATCGTGATCGTCCCGGCCCTGACCCTCGGCTTCGGCCTCCCGCTGGTGCTGGCCAAGGGGACCTCCCTGGCCGTCATCATCCCGACGGCCCTCGCCGGCACCCTGCGGAACCGCTCCGCCGGCCTGACCGCGCTGCGTCCGGGGGTCGTGGTGGGCCTGGCCGGCGTGGTGTCGGCCTTGGTCGCCTCGCAGGTGTCCCTCGGCCTCGACCCCCACCTGAGCGCCCTGCTCTTCGCCGTCCTCCTGGTCGTGGTCGCCGCTCGCCTGGCGCTGACCGCACGGTCCGACGACGAGGCGTGACGAGGCATAACGCACACAATGGGGTCAGACCCCGTTGTGTGCGCGCTCGCGTCGAGCGCCCTCGACCCGGCCGACCTGGCTACGGTCCCGGGGATGGCCGGACCCCTTGCCCTGGTGGGCGGATCACCCTTCCACGCCGACACCGAGGTCGAGGTCGAGCTGGCCGCCCACGCCGGTGACCGGGGCGTCGTGGTCCTGCCCACCGGGGCGGCCTACGAGCACCCGCAGCGGCTGGTCGAGGCCGCGGTCGCCCGGTTCGCCGACCTGGGGG
>CAYQGF010000140.1:0-6416 GCA_964416885.1 uncultured Iamiaceae bacterium | reverse complement strand
CTGGGGGTGGCGGCGCGGGGCCTCGACGTGCTCCGCCGACCCGATGCCTCGAGCCCCGATGCGGTCGAGGCGGTCGGCGCCGCCGGGCTCGTCTACCTGGCCGGGCCCTCGCCGATGCACCTCCGCTCGGTGCTGAAGGAGACCCCGGTGTGGGACGCCCTGGTCGCCGCCTGGCAGGCCGGCGCCGCCCTGGCCGGCACCGACGCCGGCGCCATGGTGCTCTCGGACCCGATGGTCGACCCCCGGGGTGGCGCCTTCACCGTCGGGCTGGGCCTCCTGCCCGGGGTCACCGTCATCCCCGGCTTCGACACGTGGAGCGAGGACGCGGTCCACCGCACGCGGGCGCTGTCGCCCCCCGACCTGGTGATCGTGGGCGTCCATGCCGGCTCGGCGCTGGTGCGGGGCGCCGACGGGACCTGGCGGGGGGTGGGCCCGGTCGAGCCCAAGGTCTGGGTCGGCGGCGAGCCGGGCGCCCTGGCCGACATCGCCCTCTGACGACGCCCGGCCGCGAGGCCGCGCGCCCCGGCTACACCTCGCGGATCGTGATGGAGTCGATGGTGTAGAGGACGGTGGGCTGCTCGCCCACGCTGTCCTCGGTCATTTGCTGGGCCAGCTCCAGCCCGGCCGTGACCCGGCCGAAGCGGGGGTAGTTGCCCGCCTGGTCCAGGGCCGAGAGCGAGTCCTCGCCGGTGATGATGAAGAACTGGCTGCCCGACACCGCCGCGGCCCGGGCCATGGCCACGTCGCCCAGGTGGTAGCCATCGGTCGGGTACTCGTCGTCGACGCCGTCGTAGCCGGGGCCGGTCGAGCCGTAGTCGGGCGTGCCGTCGGCCCCCGGCGTGCCGGCCCCGCCGACCTGGGCCACGAACCCGGGCACCAGGCGGTGGAACGGGATGCCGTCGAAGAACCGGTACCGGCTGAGGACGACGAAGTTGTTCACCGTCTCGGGGGCCGCCTCGGTGTCGAGGGCGATGGTCACGGTGCCGAACGGCTCGGCGTCGTCACCCGAGCCGCGGGTGATGGCGATGTCGGCCTCGTAGCTCGCCCCCGGGTCGATGCACGTCGGCGGCGCCTGGGCGAACACCGCCACCCGCTCCTCGCTGCCGTCGGTGGCCGGGCACGGCGTCTCGCCCTCCAGGGTGCGGCCCTCGGGCCCGGCCGGCAGCTCGACGGGCGCGCCCGCCGGTGTGGTCGTGGACCCGTCGTCGGGGAGGGTCTCGTCGACGGTCGTGGTGCTGCCGTCGGCGGTCTCGTCGCCCGGGGGGTCCTCCTGGAGGAGGATCGCGACGACGGCCACGGCCACGACGAGCACCACCATGGCGACGAGCACCCGGACGATGGTGTTGCGACGATGGGCCTGGGCCGCGGCGATGCGGGCCTCCTCCATGCGGGACCGGTGACCGGTCTTGTGGCGTTGGCGCTTCTCCGAGGACGTCACGGCCGGCGAAGGTAGACGCTGGGCGGGGCCCGATGCTCGCCACGCATGGCGGTGGGGCCCCATCCGCATGCACGAAGCGTCGCCATCCGACCACCGGATGCGGCAAGATGGGGAGATGGCCCGCCCCGACGACGCCCCCGAGCCGGGCGCCGCCCCCGACACCGGCGCCGACCCGGCCGAGGCCCCCGCCGACGACCCGGTGACCGAGGAGGAGGCCTTCGCCTACCGCGTGGGCCAGCGGCTCCGGGCCATCCGCCAGGCCCAGGCCCTGTCGCTCTCCGACGTCGAGGAGCAGTCGGGCGGGCGGTGGAGCGCCTCGGCCGTCGGCGCCTACGAGCGGGGCTTCCGCAACCTGTCGCTCCCCCGGCTCAAGGCCCTGGCCGACTTCTACCGGGTGCCGGTCAGCGTCCTGCTCGGCGAGACCGGCCCCGCCGGCCAGGCCGCCGACCGGCGCAAGCTGGTCCTGTCGCTGGAGGCGCTGCGGGAGGTCGACCCGGCCGAGCCCGTCCAGCGCTTCGTCCAGTCGATCATCGAGGCCCGCGGCGACTTCAACGGCAAGGTGCTGTCGCTCCGCAACGACGACCTCAAGGCCCTCTGCGTGCTCTGCGGCGGCGACATCCCCACCGGCGTGGCCCAGCTCCGGGCCTGGGGCGTCCTCCTCGACGGTCCCGAGGTCGCCGACCCGCCCCCCGACTTCCGCGCCCGCCCCCACCGCCGCGCCGACGACCGTCCGGCCTAGCGACGCCAACGGGTTCCCGGGGGTGGAGCCGGCCCCGGTACCGTCGGCCGGCATGGAGCCTGATGAGCCGACGTCGTCCGATGTCGGTCCGCGTGCGGACCGGGAGCGGAAGCTGGCCGAGCTCAAGGCCAAGGGCGTCGACCCGTACCCGGCCGACGCCCACCGGACCCACCTGACCCAGGAGGTCCGGGAGCGCTACGGCGAGCTGGAGGGCACCACCGCCACCATCGCCGGCCGGCTGATGGCCCGGCGGGGCCACGGCAAGCTGATGTTCTTCGACGTCCAGGACAAGGCGGGCAAGCTCCAGGCCCTGGTCAGCGTGTCGGAGCTGGGCGCCACCGACCCGGCTACCGGCGCCCTGTGCTTCGAGGACGTCGATCGGCTGGTCGACCGGGGCGACCTGGTCGAGGTCACCGGCGAGGTCACCACCAGCCGCCGGGGCGAGATCTCCCTGATGGCCCGCCAGGTCCGGATGCTGGCCAAGGCGGTCGAGCCGCTGCCCGATGCCTGGACCGGCCTCAGCGACCCCGAGACCCTGGTCCGCAAGCGCTACCTCCAGTCGATCATCGAGCCCGACACCCGCAAGCGGTTCGAGGTCGTGTCCGAGCTGCTCTTCGGCATCCGGTCCTTCCTGCACGACCGGGGCTTCCTCGAGTTCCAGACCCCGGTGCTCCAGCCCCTCTACGGCGGCGGCAAGGCCCGGCCCTTCCAGACCCACGTCAAGGCCCTGGGCCGGGACTACTACCTGGCCATCAGCCACGAGCTGTACCTGAAGCGCCTGGTGATCGCCGGCTTCGAGGACGTCTTCACCATCGGCCGCTACTTCCGCAACGAGGGGATCGACAAGACCCACAACCCCGAGTTCTCGATGCTGGAGACCATGTCGGCCTTCCACGGCTACGAGTTCAACATGGACCTCACCGAGGCCCTCTACAAGCACCTCGCCACCGACGTGATCGACTCGCCGGTGATCGAGGTCAAGGGCCAGTCGGTCGACCTCACCGGCGACTGGCGCCGGGTCTCGATGGTCGAGCTGGTCAAGGAGGCGTGCGACGTCGACTTCCGCGACGTCACCACGCTCGACGAGGCCGAGCGGATCCTCACCAGCCACGGCGTCCCGTCGCAGCCGACGGTCGGCCACGCCCTGGTCGCCCTGTTCGAGGCCGAGGTGGAGGAGACGCTGGTCCAGCCGACGATCGTCCACGGCCACCCGGTCGAGATCTCGCCGCTGGCCAAGGCCACCCGCGACGACCCCCGCTACGTCGAGCGGTTCGAGGTCTTCGTCGGCGGCACCGAGCAGGGCGACAACTGGACCGAGCTCAACGACCCGGTCGAGCTACGGCGGCGCTTCGAGGCCGAGCAGGCCCGTCGGGCCGACGACGCCGAGGCCCACCCCCTCGACTTCGAGTTCATCGAGGCCATGGAGCACGGCATGCCGCCCACGACCGGGCTCGGCCCCGGCATCGAGCGCCTGGCCATGCTGCTCACCGGCACCGACGACATCGGCGACGTCATCTACTTCCCGCTGGTGCGACCCCTCCAGCAGCCATCCTGAGCTGATCATGGACGAGGACCTCGTGCTGACCGTCGACGAGCGGGCGGCGGTGCGGGCCTACCTCCAGCGCAGCGACGTCCGGCTGTCGACGATCCACCGGGTGTGCACCGCCCTGCTCTCGGGCGCCGGGCTGCTGGTCGTGTTCCCCGTCGTCGCCCGCGACTCGGTGGTCGCCGTCGCCCACGCCCTGCTGCGCGGGCCGGTGTCCGCCGCGGACGGCGCCCTCCTCGTCGCCGTCGGTGCCGTCCTGGCCGTGCCCCTGGTCGCCCTGCTCTACCTGCTGCGGGACCTGACCCAGTTCTACTTCCACGCCAACCACGTCCGGCTGGGCCGGGGCGAGACCTTCACGCCCCGGTTCACCCTCACCGCCCTGCGGCTGCCGGCCGACGAGCTCGGACCGGAGGCCTCGGCCCGGCTCGAGGAGGCCCGCCGCACCGACGCGGCCGTCGAGCTCCTGGTGCCCGCCAACGATGCCGCCCGGGCGCACGTCGACCGGCGGCTCGCCGTCTACGGCCTCGACGACGACGGCGTGGTCGGCATGGTCGACGACCGGGCGCGGGCCGACGCCCTCTTCGCCCTGGCCGCGTCGCACCCCCGGGACCTGCTGGAGGAGGTGGCCAAGGTCGAGCACGGCCTGGCCCGCCACGTGCTGCGGATCCAGACCATCGTGCTCCGCTACGTCAAGGCCCTGCTGGCCCTGATCACGACGGCGATGGCGATCTTCGCGGCGGCCTCGGTGACCGAGCAGGCGCGGGGGCTCGCCTCGGTCGACGATGCCTGGCTGGCCGGCGTGTTCCTGGTGTGGGCACCGGTGGTGGTGGCGGCCGTCACCGCGCCGGTGCGGTGGCTGGAGCGCCAGCTCCGCAGCGAGGGGGCATCGGCCACCGCGGTGGCGGCCGACCCGGACCTCACCGGCGTCGAGGTGAAGACCGTGCGGCTCGCCCTCGTCGGAGCGGTCGCCGCGGCGGTGGCCATGGTCGCCGCGCTCCTCGACGACGCCACCAGCACCACGGCCGTCGTCGCCGGGACGACCGCGATCGTGGGCGTGGCCGTCGCCCTGGCCGTCGAGCTCCGCCACTGGGCCGGCGGCTCACCCCTCCGTCGTCTGGCCGGGACCGCGGTTGGGGGCGACGTCGGGGGTGCTCGGTAGGGTCTGACGCCATGGCGCTGGTCGTGCAGAAGTTCGGGGGGACGTCGGTCGCCGACCCCGACCGCATGCGCGAGGTCGCCGACCACGTGGCTCGCACCAAGCGCCGCGGCGACGACGTCGTGCTGGTCGTCTCGGCCATGGGCAAGGAGACCGACGACCTGCTCTACCTGGCCCGCCAGGTCAGCGACCACCCGGTCGGCCGGGAGATGGACATGCTCATCACCGCCGGCGAGCGCAAGGCCACCGCCCTGGTGAGCTTGGCCCTCCACGACCTGGGTGTCCCGGCCGCCTCGTTCACCGGGAGCCAGGCCGGCTTCCTCACCGACACCAACCACCGCAACGCCAAGATCCTCGAGGTCCGGCCCCAACGGCTGCGGGAGGCGCTCGACCAGGGCATCGTCCCGGTCGTCGGCGGCGCCCAGGGCGTGTCGACCGAGCACAACGTCACCTTCTTCGGCCGGGGCGGCTCCGACACCACCGCGGTGGCGTTGGCCGAGGCCCTGGGTGGGGTGTGCGAGCTCTACACCGACGTGTCGGGGATCTTCACCACCGACCCCCGCGTCGTGCCCGAGGCCCGGCGGCTGGCCCGGGTCAGCTTCGACGAGATGCTCGAGATGTGCGCCTGCGGCTGCCCCAAGCCGGCGATGCGCGCCGTCGAGTACGCCCGCACCCACAAGGTGCCACTGCACGTCCGCTCGGCCTTCACCTGGGAGCCGGGCACCTGGATCGACGAGGAGGACCCGATGATGGAGCAGGCGATGGTGTCGGGCGTCGTGGGCGACGCCTCCGAGGCCAAGATCACCCTCACCGGCGTGCCCGACCAGCCCGGCATCGCCGGCCGGCTGTTCCGGAGCCTGGCCGGGCACGACGTCAACGTCGACATGATCGTCCAGAACGTGTCGGAGGCCGGTCGCACCGACATCTCCTTCACCCTGCCCAAGTCCGAGCTGGCCGCCGGCCAGGAGGTCAGCGATGCCCTGGCCGCCGAGATCGGCGCCGACGCCGTCACCTCCGACGACCAGATCGCCCGGGTCAGCCTGGTCGGCGCCGGGATGAAGAGCGAGCCCGGCGTGGCCGCCACCGTGTTCGAGACCCTGGCGGCCAACTCGATCAACATCGAGATGATCTCCACCTCGGCGATCCGGATCTCCTGCATCGTGCGGGAGGCCGAGCTCGACCGGGCCGTCGCCGTCCTCCACGCCGCCTTCGGCCTCGACCAGGCCCCCGCCTGACGCGCCTCGCGCCGACCCCACCCGGCCACCCTCCGGTCCCACGCCCGGGCCGCGACGCTGCCGGGCCCAGAACATTTTCTTGTCCGGGTCCGTCGCGTGGGCGCGACGCTGGCGGACCAGAAGGGTCGCGGGCGGCTTCTTGTCCGTCCCGGTCGCGTTGACGCGACGCTGACGGACGAGAAGCCGAGGCGGCCCGCCGGGGCTCCCGGGAACCGGCTGGGGAGGGTGGTCGGCGCCGCCGTAGCCTGGGCGCCATGAGGATCGGGATCGTGGGTGCCACCGGCCAGGTCGGTGGCGTGATG
>CAYQGF010000139.1:7552-8649 GCA_964416885.1 uncultured Iamiaceae bacterium | reverse complement strand
CCGAGCCCGCCCCCGCCGCGCCCGCCGAGGTCGAGACGCCGCCGGCCCCGCCCGTGGCCGGCGCGCCCGCCGCGCCGGCCCCGGCCGCCGAGGCGCCGGCCCCGCCCGCCGAGGCCCCGGCGGCGTCGCCCGAGGCGCCCGCGGCCCCGGCGGCCGAGGCGCCCGCACCGCCGCCCCCGCCGCGGCCCCGCCCGCCCGCCGACCCCAGCCGCCTGGTGACCTCGAGCGGCTCGGGCCGCCCGCCCCGTCCGGCTCCGCCCGCCGAGGCGCCCGCCGCCCGTCGGCCCGAGCCGCCCCGCCCGGCCCCGCCGGCCCCCGGCGCGCCCCCCGGGCCCGGTGGCCGCGCCCCCGAGGCGCCCGCCGCCCGCCGTCCGGCCCCGCCGCCGCGTCCGTCGCCCGACATGGCGCCGCGCAGCGTGTCCGGCAAGCCGATCCCGCCGCCCCCCGGGCCGCCCCGCGGCCTGTCCGGTCGGCCCATCCCGCCGCCGCCCGGCATGGGCGGGCGCGGCCCCGCCCCGACCCGGCCCGGTGGCCCCGGTCGCCCGGGCGGCCCCAGCCGGCCCGGTGCCGGTCCGCGCCCCGGTGGCGGCCCCGGCGGTCGTCCCGGTGGCCCGATGGGTGGCCCGCCGCCCGGTGGCGGCCCCGGTGGTCGTCCCGGTGGCCCGGCCGGTCGCCGGCCCCCGCGCCGCAAGGGTCGTCGCCGTCGCAACCGCGAAGAGCTGCGGCCCATGGACATGCCGGAGTACACCCCGGCCGAGGCTCCGGTCCCCGAGGGCGAGATCATCGTCGAGCGGGGCACCACCCCGCAGGAGCTGGGCCCGAAGCTGAACCGCACGGCCGCCGACGTGGTCCGGTTCCTCATGGCCGAGGGCGAGATGGTCACCGCGACCCAGTCGCTCTCCGACGACATGATCGAGCTCTTCGCCGTCGACGTCGGGGCCGAGGTCCGCCTCGTCGACCCCGGCGAGGAGGAGGAGGTCGAGCTCCAGAAGCGCCTCCACGTCGACGAGCTGGACGACGCCGACGACGATGCCGACCTCGAGGACCGCCCGCCGGTCATCACGGTCATGGGCCACGTCGACCACGGCAAGACCAAG
>CAYQGF010000139.1:0-7542 GCA_964416885.1 uncultured Iamiaceae bacterium | reverse complement strand
ATGATCGAGCTGTTCGCCGCCGAGGTGGCCGCCGAGATCCGTCTCGTCGATCCCGGTGAAGAGCAGGAGGTCGAGCTCCAGAAGCTGCTCGGCGTCGATGTCGAGAGCGACGACGAGTTCGCCGACGTCGACGACGACGACCTCGAGTGGCGACCCCCGGTCATCACCGTCATGGGTCACGTCGACCACGGCAAGACCAAGCTGCTCGACCAGATCCGCAACGCCAACGTGGTCGCCGGCGAGGCCGGTGGCATCACCCAGCACATCGGCGCCTACCAGGTCACCAAGGACGGTCGCCTGATCACCTTCATCGACACCCCCGGTCACGAGGCCTTCTCGGCCATGCGGGCCCGGGGTGCCGACGCCACCGACATCGTGGTGCTGGTGGTGGCCGCCGACGACGGCGTCATGCCCCAGACCCTCGAGGCCCTCGACCACGCCAAGGCCGCCGACGTCCCGATCGTCGTGGCGATCAACAAGATCGACCGCGAGAACGCCGACCCCCAGCGGGTGATGAGCCAGCTGGCCGAGCGCGACCTGGTCCCCGAGGCATGGGGCGGCGACACGATCATGGTCGAGGTCTCGGCCCTCCAGAACCTCGGCATCGACGACCTGCTCGAGCAGCTCCTCGTGGTCGCGGACGTCGAGGAGCTCACGGCCAACCCCAAGGGCCGGGCCAAGGGCGTCGTCCTGGAGTCCCACCTCGACGTGGGCCGGGGCCCGGTCGCCTCGCTCCTGGTGGAGCGCGGCACCCTCAAGGTCGGCGACCCGCTCGTCGCCGGGGCCGCCTGGGGCCGGGTGCGGGCGATCATCGACGACAAGGGCAAGCAGCTCAAGCAGGCCGGTCCGTCCACGCCGGTCGAGGTGCTCGGCCTGTCCGACGTGGCCGTCGCCGGTGACGACTTCGTGGTCGCCCCCGACGACAAGACCGCCCGCCAGGTCGCCGACCAGCGCGAGCACTACCAGCGGGTCGCCTCGATCCACGGCTCGGCCGCGGTCGCCGCCGGCGGGATGAAGCTGGAGGACATCTTCAGCCAGATCCAGGCCGGTGAGGCGGCGACGCTGAACCTCATCATCAAGGCCGACGTGAACGGCTCGCTGGAGGCGGTCACCGAGAGCCTGAAGAAGCTCGAGCGCGACGACGTCAAGCTGGCCTTCGCCCGCCGTGGCGTCGGCGGTGTCACCAAGGACGACATCCAGCTGGCGGTGGCCACCAACGCCACCATCATCGGGTTCAACGTCCGCCCCGACCGGCTCGCCCGCGACCTCGCCGCCCAGGAGGGCGTCGAGATCCGCAGCTACGAGATCATCTACAAGCTCATCGAGGACATCGAGAGCGCGATGGTCGGCATGTTGGCGCCGGAGTTCGAGGAGGTCGTCACCGGCGAGGCCGAGGTGCGGGAGATCTTCCGGGTCCCCCGGGTCGGCGCCATCGCCGGCTGCTACGTCACCAACGGCACGATCACCCGGGGCTCGAAGGTCCGCTTCCTGCGCGAGGGCACCATCATCTGGAAGGGCGCCATCAACTCGCTCAAGCGGTTCAAGGACGACGCCCGTGAGGTCGCGGCCGGCTACGAGTGCGGCATCGGCCTCTCGGACTTCCAGGACCTCAAGCAGGGCGACATCATCGAGACCTACGAGGACCGCGAGATCCCGCGGAGCTGACCGAATCCCGAGGCGTGGCCCGGCCGGGTCGCGCCTAGGGTGCGCTCATGGTGGTCGGGTCCTTGCTGGTGGAGCTCCACCTGCCCCAGAGTGGGTCGCTCAAGGCCAAGCGGGCCGAGCTGCGGCCCATCCTCGACGGCGTGCGGAGCCGGTTCCGCATCAGCGCCGCCGAGGTCGACCACCAGGACACCTGGCAGCGCGCCGCCCTCGGCTTCGCCGTGGTCAGCGCCAGCACCGGGCAGGTCGAGCAGGTGCTCGACGAGGTGGAGAGGTTCGTGTGGTCCCGTCCGGGAGTCGACGTGCTCGACGCCCGGCGGGCCTGGATGGAGGAGGACAGCTGATGGCGAGGCGAGCGAGCCCCAAGCGCCAGTACCCGCGCATGGCCCGGGTCAACGAGCTGCTGCGGGAGGTGGTGGCCGAGGCGCTCCAGGACATCGACGACGACCGTCTCGTCGACGTGTCCGTCACCAACGTCGACTGCGAGTCCGACCTGGCCAACGCCGTCGTCCACTACGACGTGCTGGCCGGGGCCGACGCCGACGACGAGGTGCTGGAGGCCCTGGAGGAGCTGCGGCCCCGCCTCCAGGCCCGCATCAACCAGGAGACCCGCCTCAAGGGCACGCCCAAGCTCACGTTCGCACCCGACCCGGTCGTGCGGTCGGCCGAGCGCATCGACTCGGTGCTGCGCGGGCTCACCACCGACGAGCCCCCGAGCCCCGACTTCGCCTAGGTGGCCCGCGGGAGCAGCGCCGCCGGCCCCCACGGCGTCGCCGTCGTCGACAAGCCGGCCGGTTGGACCAGCCATGACGTGGTGGCCAAGAGCCGGGGCCTGCTGGGCACCCGGAAGGTCGGGCACTCCGGCACCCTCGACCCCGACGCCACCGGCGTCCTGGTCCTCGGGGTCGGGAAGGCCACCCGGCTGCTGCGGTACCTGACGGCCCTGGGGAAGGCCTACGAGGCCGACATCGTCCTCGGCGTCGAGACCACGACGCTCGACGCCGCCGGTGACGTGACGGCGACCCACGACATGGCCGGGGTGACGCTGGACGACGCCCGGCGTGTCGCCGCGGCGTCGTTGACCGGGCCGATCCTCCAGGTGCCGCCGATGGTGTCGGCCCTCAAGGTCGACGGCCGCCGGCTGCACGAGCTGGCCCGGGAGGGGGTCGAGGTCGAACGGGAGGCCCGCCCGGTCACCGTCCACCGCTTCGACCTGTCGGCGGGGGAGGAGCCGGGCGTGCTGCACGCCGAGGTCGAGTGCTCGTCGGGCACCTACGTCCGGTCCCTGGCCGCCGACCTGGGCCATCTGCTCGGGGGCGGGGCGCACCTGCGGAACCTCCGGCGCACCGCCGTCGGCGGCTTCGGCCTCGACGACGCGGTGGCCCTCGACGCCCTCACGCCCGAGCACCTCCTGCCGGTCGCGGCGGCCGTGGGCCACCTCCCGTCGGTCGTCGTCGGCGGTGACGTGGCGGTCGCGGTCGGCCACGGCAAGGTCCTCGACCGCTCCGACCTGGGTGCCGAGGGCGACGGCCCCTGGGCGGTCATCGGGGCCGACGACGGCGAGCTGAAGGCCGTCTACGCCGCCCACCGAGGGACCACCGTCAAGCCCGACCTGGTGATCCCACCCTCGTAGACGGGGGGTCGTGAACGACGCCTCAGCCCGGTTGCAGCAGGCGGTGCGCCTGCACGAGACAGGCCTGGCCATCCAGAGGCAGAACCTCCGCCGCCGCCATCCCGACGCGTCCGAGGAGGAGATCGTCGTGCTCCTCGCGGCGTGGCTCGCCGACCGTCCCATGGACTACTCATCGACGTGAGCGGCCCCGCCGCCGCGCTGGCCGTCGCCCGCCGGGCGCTGGGCGCCGAGGGGCGGCAGTTCGCCCTCGTCGGCGGGTTCGAGCCCGAGGTCGTGTCGCCCGACGACATCGACCAGGCGGGCGCGGCGGTGCGGCTGATCGAGGAGCGGGGGTACGGCCGCGGTCGCGACCTGGTCGCGGCGCTGCGGGACCTCGTGGCCTGACTCGGCCCGGGGCCAGGGTCAGCTAGTGCTGTACCGGCCGGCGCCGGCACGAGTTGCGGCACAGGTCCGGTTCGAGGTCGTGCACTCCGGGAACGACCACCCGGCCCGGAAGGGGGCGGAGCCGTAGCCGGGGTAGGAGGTGCACCCGGCGCTGATCTTGATGGGGGTGCGGGCACCGGCCACGGGCACCACGATCCGGTGGGCGTCGGACGTGCCCCCGCCCACGACCGACGAGCCCGCCGGCTCGACGTAGCTCCCCTCGGCGTAGGTGGTGTTGGAGAACAGCACCCTGCCGTCGGCGGCGGTCACGTGGGCGACGGGCCGCAGGCTCAGGTCCGGCACCGGGCTCGGCGGGTCGATGAAGTGGAGGGTGTGGCAGTCCCGCATGCGGATCTCGATGGCGGCCCGGTTCGTGCCCGCCACCCGCACCGTCGTGGGGGACACCGCCATGCTGGCGTGGGAGGTCACGCCGTCGGCGCGCACCTCGATCGCCTGGCAGGACGTCGCCAGCACCACCAGCAGCGCGGCCAGCGCCGCGACCCGGCCCACGGTCCGTCGTCGGGCCGTGACCTGTCGTCTCGCCATGGCCCGTACGGTACGTCGCCGGCCGGCGGTCGGCCCGTCATGTGATCGGCACCGTGGGCTCGGGCCCGGTGCCCGCGAATCCCGCAGCTCCGGGGCCGGTCGGCCTGCGACGATGCCCGGGTGACCTCGTCGCTGCCACCGCTCCCGGACCCACCCTCCCCACCGCCGTCGACGGCCAGCACCGTCCGTCGGGCCGCGGGCCGGGCCCGCTACGACCGTGAGGCAGTCCACGCCGTGCTCGACGCCGGCTTCGTCGCCCACGTGGGCCTGGCCGACCAGGACGAGCCGACCGTCCTCCCGATGGTCTACGCCCGCGACGGCGACCACCTCCTGTTGCACGGATCGGTCGCCTCCCGGCTGATGCGCCACGGCGCCGTCGGGTTCCCGATCTGCGTCGCCGTGACCCACGTCGACGGCTTGGTGCTGGCGCGCTCGGCCTTCCACCACTCGGTGAACTACCGCAGCGTCGTGGTTCGGGGCGTCGCCGAGCGGGTCACCGACCCCGACGAGCTGGTCGCCGGCTTCCACCGGCTGGTCGACCACGCGGCACCGGGCCGGTCGACGCTGGTGCGTGCCACCAACCGGGCCGAGACCCGTCAGACGATGCTCCTCCGCCTGGCCCTCGACGACAGCGCGGTCAAGGTCCGCACCGGCGGCCCGATCGACGACGAGGCCGACCTCGACGTCCCGGTGTGGGCCGGTGTCGTCCCCCTCCCGGTGGTACCGGGCGCACCGGTCCCCGCCGACGGCCTGCCGGCGGCCGACCTCGTCCCGCCCGCCGTCGTGACCCATCCCTGACGCTCAACGGTCGGCGGCCAGGGCGAGGAAGGCCTCGGCGGCGGGGGAGAGGGCGCCGGGCCGGGCGAGGAAGCCCACCTCCCGGCGCAGCGGCGGGTCGAGGCGGGCGACCACCGCGCCGCCCGCGGCCGCCTGGTGGGCCTGGGGCGCGGCGAGCAGGGCGGCGCCGGCACCGGCCACGACGAGGGGGGCGAGCGCCTCGCGGTGGGCCGTCTCGACCACGACCCGCGGCTCGATGCCGGCCTCGGCGCAGACCTGGTCGAGCAGGGCGCGGGTCGAGGTGCCCGGAGTCGAGCTGACCAGGTCGAGCTGGCCGAGCCGTTGCCGGCGGACCCGTCGGCTCCGCGCCAGCCGGGTGCCGGGAGGGGCGACCAGCATCACCTCCTGGCTGGCGACGCGGTGGACCGTCAGCCCCGCCCCGTCACCGCCGACGTCGGCCAGGCCCAGCTCGGCATCGCCCCGCCGGACCTGGTCGAGCACGTCGCTGCGCAGGTCGGGGGCGGCGATCCGGACCGTGATGCCCGGGTGGGCCAGCCGGAACCGCCCCACCAGGGCGGTCAGGGGGTCGACGGCGAGGGTGGGGAGGGCCACCAGGTCGAGGCGGCCGGCGCGGAGCCCGGTGACGTCGGCGGTGGCCTGCCGCGCCGCGACCGCGGCCCGGAGGGCCTGACGGGCGGGACCGAGGAAGGCCTCGCCGGCCGGGGTGGGGGCGATGGTGCGGCCCCGGACGAACAGGGCGACGCCGAGCTCCCGTTCCAATGCCGCCACCGACTGGGACAGCGCCGGCTGGCTGATGCCGACGGCGTCGGCGGCGGCCGTGAACCCCCCTTCGTCGGCGACGGCGACGGCGTACTCGATCTGGCGCAGCTCCATACGTACAACGTATCGGACTCATCGGTTCGACTACTTTGACCTATGCCGGAGCGGCCCTCAGGCTGGGTCAGTGCCCCTCTCGACCCTGCTCGTCGTCCTCCTCGTCGGTGCCGCCACCGGGTTCCTCGGCGGTCTCTTCGGCAAGGGCGGCTCGGCCCTCGCCACCCCGGTCCTCGCGGCCCTCGGCATCCCGGCGATCGTCGCCGTGGCCAGCCCGCTGCCCGCCACCGTGCCCGGCACGGTGCTGGCGGCCCGGCAGTACCACCGTCAGGGCCTGGTCGACCGGCGGGTCCTCGCCTGGTCGGTCGCCGTCGGCATCCCGGCCACGCTGGTCGGCGCCCTCGTGACCCGGTGGGTCGACGCCGAGGCCCTGGTCGTCGGCACCGAGCTGCTCGTCGTCGCCCTGGGCATCGCCATCCTCGTCGGTGCCGGCCGGGACCGGGCCGGCCGGGACCACGTCGAAGGTTCGGTCCGGCGCGGTGTCGGTGGGGTGGGGGAGGAGGTTGCCGTCGACCCGCCGGAGGCCGGCGGCCTCGCCGTCCTGGCTCCCCCGGTGGCGACGGCGCCGGCCCCGGCGACCGGGCGCGTCGTCGCCGTGGCCGCGGTCGTCGGCCTGGTGGCCGGGCTGCTGGCCAACAGCGGCGGGTTCCTCCTCGCTCCGCTGTACCTCGTCGCCCTCCGGATGCCGGTGCGTCGCTCGCTCGGGACCTCGCTGGCCGTCTCGGCCGCCCTGGCCGTCCCCGGCACCGTGGCGCACGCCGCCCTGGGCCACGTCGACTGGGTGCTGGTCGCGGTGTTCGGGCTGGCGTCGGTGCCGCTGTCGTCGGTCGGCGCCCGCACCGCCCTGCGGGTCGACCCCCGGCGGCTCGAGGTCGGCTTCGGTGCCGCCCTCGTCGTGCTGGCCACCGGGCTCCTCGTCCGGGGCTGAGCGGACGGCCCGGGGCGTCGCGCCGCCTGGCCGGCCCTGGCCCGGGCTCTCGTCGTTTCCTCGGGCGGAAGTGCTTGACCCGAACGACTGTTCGAAGTTACGCTCGTGTCGTTCCGGACGGCTCGACCGCCGCCGACCGCCGCCCGAGCTGCGCAGGCAGAGCGGGGTGCCCGGCGGTGGGGAGCCCACCTTCACTGTCACACCCCCTCCGTATGGTCGCCGTATCGCTCGCTGCGGGCGTCCCGCAGCCACCACCCGCCGGTCCCGCTCGGTCACCGATGCGCCGACCACCCCTCGGAAAGGAACGTTCCATGCCCCCCACCTCCCCCGACCGCCAGAAGTCGCTCGACATGGCGATGGGCAGCATCGAGAAGGCCTTCGGCAAGGGCGCCGTCATGAAGATGGGCGAGAAGGGCTCGATGGCCGTCGAGTCCATCCCCACCGGGGCCATGGCCCTCGACCTCGCCCTCGGCATCGGGGGCCTGCCCCGGGGCCGGGTCGTCGAGATCTACGGCCCGGAGTCCTCGGGCAAGTCCACCCTGGCCATGCACGCCGTGGCCGAGGCCCAGCGCAACGGGGGCATCTGCGCCTACATCGACGCCGAGCACGCCATGGACCCGGTCTACGCCGCGGCCATCGGCGTCGACATCGACGAGCTGCTGATCTCCCAGCCCGACAC